>JBKBSS010000272.1:0-4299 GCA_046291385.1 Emticicia sp.
CTCAATTTTTTGTTGATTTTGCGGAATCATACTGAGCAATTTCTTGGTTTTTCTTAACGAAAACCCACCATTACCGACGGCTCGTTTCGTGATGATTTCCTTGGGGCCATATTTGCCGTAAAGTTCTTCTTTGAGGTCGAACCACAAAGCAATTTTCTTTTTTACATTCCAAATAAATTCCTTGATTTTTGAATCAAAATCTATCTCAATTCGCCACGGAGCTCCGATATAGTCATAGCCTTGTTTGCACCAGTATTCGAGTTCATCACGAAAAACAAACGCATCTAACTGATAAATAAGCATATATTCGTATTTCAAAAACCGACTATAAAACTCTTCTGAAAGCATGAGTTTATTATAAGAAAGTGTACTTTTGAAATATGAATCATCAAATTCTTCAAATTGTATTTGTGAATATTGCTGTTGTAAATGACTGATATTCAGAGATTTGGGTTTGATAACGATAATCGGATAATGTCCCAACACACGTATCCCCTGTGCAAGTGAAATTTCTTCGGTCTTGCTCAGTTTTTCTTGATAAATCGGAATTATTACGCAAACGTTCACTTTTTTTGGCGATTAGCTATTAGCGATTAGCTTTTAGCTTTTTTTAAATAATATTTAGTAGAGAAGCTAACGGCTAACAGCTAATTGCTAATCGTCTTTTTAAATTATCGTACCACCATCAATCGCAAAAATGCCACCCGTAGTGTAGCCAGAAGCCGCCGAGGCCAAATAAAGAGCCATTGGCGAAATTTCTTCTACACTTCCCATGCGAGCAATAGGTAGATTTTTGGTAAAATGTGCCAAGGTTTTTTCGTTGTCCCAAAGAGCTTGGCTAAACTTCGTTTTTATCAAACCTGGAGCAATCGCATTTACTCTGATGCCGTCTGTTCCCCATTCTTTGGCCAAAACTTTGGTTAGCATATTCAACGAAGCCTTGCTGACGCTATACATTCCCAGACCTGGGTCGGGTGTATGCCCTGCAATACTACTAATATTGATTACGCTACCACCACCACGAGATTTCATGATTGGATGCACCATTTTTGCCAGTTCAAAAGGAGCTTTTACATTCACTTGCATGATTTTATCGAAAGCACTTTCCGAACAATCAAGCGATGGCCCGTAAACTGGATTCGTAGCGGCATTATTGACCAAAATGTCAATTCCTCCGTAGATTTCGATGCTTTTCTCAACCAAGTTTCGGAGTTGAGCCATATCGCCAGTGTTGGCGGCAATGCCTACGCACTCGCCACCTTCGGCTTTTATTTCGGCAGCCAATTCGTCTAAATCAGCTTGTTTTCTGCTACTAATCACAACTTTTGCTCCGTGAGCAGCATATATTCGGGCAATGGCTTCGCCAATCCCTTTGCTTGCACCCGTAATTACGGCTACTTTATTTGTTAAATCGAATGTGTTTTTCATAATCACCCCCAAACCCCTAAAGGGGCTTTTAATAAAGTTGAAAACTTTTTTGTTTATTAAGTCTTTTGTGCAATCCCTTTATCCCCCTTTAGGGGTTAGGGGTGCTGGGGGCTTTTACTGCAAAATCAGCCCACCATCTAAAATCATACTTTGCCCAGTCATAAAAGAAGATTCTTCGGCGGCTAAATACAAAATTGCACTCGCAATTTCTTCGGGTTTGCCGAAGCGTTTCATCGGTGTTGCGTGTTGAAGGGCTTCCATGTAGGCATCATCACTATCAGCTCCTTCGAGCATTGGCGTTTGCGTAAAACCTGGGCAAACGGCATTGATTCTGATGCCGTGTTTGGCATATTCGATACCCGCAGTTTTGGTCATACCTATTACAGCGTGTTTACTTGCCGAATAAGCAATGTGTCCTGCCATGCCCAAATGCCCAGCTACCGAAGCAATATTGACAATATTTCCGCTACGTTGAGCTACGAAATGCTGCAAAGCAACTTTCATGCAGTTCCAGAGTCCTTTTACATTTACGTTGATTACTTTATCGAAATCTTCTTCGGGGTATTTGTCGGTGCGTATGCGTGGCCCCAGAATTCCAGCCGAATTGACCAAAATATCAAAACGACCGAGACGGCTGATTGTTTGTTCAATCATGCGTTGTACATCGTCGAGGTCGGTTACGTTTACTCTGATAAATGTTGCTTCGCCGCCCGCCGCTTCTATTTCTTCAACGAGGTCGTCGCCCATTTTTTCTGATAAATCGGCAATCATTACTTTTGCACCTTCTTTGGCAAATAGTATGGCCGCTGCTTTACCAATACCAGAGTTTCCGCCAGTAATGATTACAACTTTATCTTTAAATCTCATAGGTTGAATAGTTTGTTATTGTTGTAGTACAATTTTTTAAATTGTGCTTTTGATGAATACTATTGAAAAAGCAATTTGAAAAATTGCTCTACTTTTTTTCACAGAAATAAACAATTTCTTCGCTCGGTAAAGAGTAACGTTTTACTAAATCTTTCGACATTTTCATTACAAAATCGTCTTCTGTGACTGTAAAACCTGCTTTTTCGAGTTCACGGCCATAATCACGTCCAAAAAGGCGGAGGTGGTCATTTTGCCAGAAAACTCGCTCACGCTCACGTGGGTCGGTGATGGTCGGGTCTTCAAAAGTATGTGCCTTTGTCCAATCTTGTGGCGACTGAATAATTGCCCAACCGTTCGGTTTCAAAACTCTATAAAGTTCCGACATTGCTCGGTGATAATCATCGACGTGTTCCATTACATGATTACAAATTGCCACATCAAAAGTATTTGCTTCAAATGGAATATCGTGAATATCCATTTTTACCTTTGCCAACGGCGACTCAATATCGGCTGTGATGTAGTCTAAGTTTTTCATTTCCTCGAAACGGTCAATGAAACAATATTCGGGGGCAACGTGTAAAACTTTAAGGTTTTTAGCTGTATAAAAGTTTGTTCGCTGCTTCATATACAAAGCCATCAGACGGTGGCGTTCGAGAGCCAAACAATTTGGGCAGAGTGCATTTGGACGAGAAACCAAACGGCCATAAGGCATAAATTTCGTAAGTTTCGCATCACAAACTGGGCATTCAACATTATTTCCTTTCAAGAAAAATGTGTAAATTTTGAGCGGAATATGGCTAAATAACTGAAGGTATTTGCGAGGTATAAATCGGAGTAAAAAACTAATAATTTTGCCCATGCTTAAAGAGTTCTGAGTTTTGAGTTCTGAGTTCTGAGTTTATTGTAATCGGTAACTATTTTTTTGATTTAGTATAAAAGACTAACTATCAGTTAATTATCATAAAAAAGGGATTGATAATTGATAATTGATAATTGATAATTGTTCTGTTTTTTTCTCAAAATTAGTTATTTTTGTTCTTAGATTTCACACCGATACGAATAAAGATTCAAGAAGATGGATGTTAAAAAACAAAAACCACCTGGAAAAAAAATGTTGAAACGAATGAGTCTTTACACCAAATGGCTTCTGTGTGCTATTGGTGGTCTAATCTTAATTGGCTTTGGTCTAAGTATTTTTAGCGAAGCCGCCGACCTAAAGCATACTAATGCTCCGTTTTTGCGTTGGTTTTTGTTGGGAAGTTACAGCCTGATTATGATTAATGGCGGCTTGTGTGTTTTTGGGCAAGCTATTATTTTTAAGGTGAGGATGGAAAATAAAAAGCTAATAAAAAAAGCACTCAAACAAAAAGAAAAAAACGCACGAAAGAAATTGACGATTACAAAGTTGGATACAACAAAACTTGAATAACAAAAAAAGAGATACTCGCTGAGTATCTCTTTTTTTGTTCAATAACGAACCACAAGAATTATTTTGCAAACTCTGCTTTCAATTCTTCGATATCAACACGCTTAATATCTAATTTCAAAGATAAACGTTTGATAGTTGCAATTCTATTTTTAGCTACTGCTTGGTTTCTTTTCGCTTTACGCTTCAATTGTGTTACTGCCATTGTATTATGTATTTTAAACCCCAAAACCCATTCACTAATGGAGAATCAGAGCATAGTAAAAAATTTTTTTTGGAATATCAAAGACCTTTTACAGGTACTTGGGGCAAAATTAGGGTGCAAAGCTACGAAAATCAATTAACATTTAATAATTAACAATGACTTTTTTAAGCTAATTTTGTGCTTGAGAAAATAATTATCTAAAAAACGCCGTCTGTATCGCAAGTCTGACGGTATTTCTAAGATACACGCTCTTAGAAAATACTAAAAAAACAAAATGAGTAAACCAAGTTTAGCAAGAGGAACAAGAGATTTTGGGCCGTCGGTGATGGTCAAGCGAAATTATATTTTTGATACCATTAAGCGTACTTTTCAA
>JBKBSS010000273.1:0-4295 GCA_046291385.1 Emticicia sp.
TTTAAAAATAAACCACGAAGTGGTTGAACGTAAATAGCCGCAGGTGAAACCTGCGGATTATTGGAGAAATAAGTTTAACCCTAAAAGGGTTGAACTTAAAATAAACATCTCACCTTTCCATAGGTTTCACCTAAGGCTATTCAAGTTCAATCTCTTCGAGATTACAAAAAACATCATTGAATGGAAGCTTTTATAATGTTAAATTAAAATCTTTTTTCTACACATTCAACCAATAAGTTACCTTCAAAATCAATGCCCGATTTTTGGGAGTCCATGCTTTGATATAATAATTGGGGATATTTTCGGCAAAATAATTATCGGTATAAACCAAAAATAAATCAGAAACAGGGCGAAACCGCCACTGCAAACGAGAATTAATATTTGTGTTATTGGTTTGAGTATTATACTGAAAAAATGTACTAAAAAATACACTTTTCGAGAAAGAAAGCTCGGCACGTGGGCCTATCAGCCAATATTCTACGCTATTGTAAGGCAGTGGCATATTAATTTTTGTATAGTCACAATCCAATGAAAACACGCCGTAGGGCTGATAACGATAGCCAATACTTCCGCTCAAGTTGGTCGATTTTCCGTTGATATTTTCGACTTTATTCGAGAAATATGTGCCTTTCGAGAAATCGAACTCTCCATTAATATTATTTCTACGACTGCTCTCAAAACCAATATTAAACGTTCGAGAGCGATAATCACCAATCGGTAGTGCTACAACATTTTTATAGGTGTCTGGATTTGGATTATCGCTGGCATTAGTTGGGTCGAAGGGGCTAAATAAATGTGTAAAACTCGAACCATAAGCGATGTACGCCTCCGACCCCCTTGGACTACTGGCAAAAACAAAGAGATTAGTTTCACTATCAAGTCTTTTACCTTTTAAGTCGTAAACATCACTGCCTTCCGAGCCAAAACCATAAGCATTGATATACTTTGCGATAGTTTTTGATTTCGGATTCAAAATAATGGTTAGAGGTCGGTATATTTGCCAAATTCCCTGCCCCGTGCGAGGTACATAACCCACATCGGCACGGTAGTTTTCACCGATGCGTTGCACGCCTAAGTTCAATTCAAGATTTGGGTGACTATAACCCATAAAGTGAGCGGCACTTCCCGCATCTTTGTTGTTTTCGGGCGAAAAAGATTGGTGATAATAACTTTCAGATTGAAAACGGCTATCTTTTGAATAGAAATTAAATTCTAAACCACCAACTCGATTATACTTTCTATAACCTGCTGTTTGTTCGGTAGTTAGGTTACTGAAATCATTTTCTTTATTTACAAAAATTCCGCCTAAAGTTGAGCGATTCAAGAGTTTTCGTTGCACAACTGCCACCGAATAGTTGGAAGCTGGTAAATACTTATCTTCGCCGAAATTCACTTTTCTTGTCTGCATATTCATCACCCCGATTCGCCAATCGTCGTTGAGTTTTCCACTGAGTCTTGCCCCTGCCAAAATTGGCACTCGTTGCGTATTTCCAGTATTCGGATTGCGGGTAATACCGATGCGGCGAGAGAAAAACGGACGAGTATCAGGAAAACCAAAAGTACCGAAAAGGTCGTTATTTTCAAGAAAAAACTGCCTTCTTTCGGGGAAAAATAGCTCAAAACGACTGAGGTTTGTCACTTGTTTATCAACTTCAACTTGCGAGAAATCGGGGTTTACCGTCAAATCTAAATTTAGCGATGGCGTAACCGCAATTTTGGCATCCATACCCACACCCGCTGGAAAATTAGAGGTTGTTGGAAGGGCTTTTAAATCATTTTCATTGCGTGGAAAATCTTTTTCAGTCGCCACCGAAACAAAGGGAATCAGCGAAATATTTGCCCCAGGTTTTGGTGGATTTTCGTCCCAAATTAAATTTCCTGCAAAAGCCAAATTTGCTGGCGGAAAATTACGAGGAACTGGTCGCCAAGTCGAAACCTCATTTTGTTTCAATACGTTTCTACCAAAGTTTATTCTCCAAGTATTTTGCTCATCAACAACTTTATAACGCAAGGTTTTGAAAGGAATAGCCATTTCAACAACCCAATAGTCATCATAATTTTTAACTTGTGAATACCACTTATTATCCCAAAAATTAGAAGATTCTCCACCATTGAAAATCAAGCCTTCACGCTGCACGCCATAGGGGTTGATAGCAAACTGAAAAGCATTGAGTTTGTCTTTGAAAGTATCAAAGTTTACGGTGAAAACATCGCTCGTGCCGCCCTCAAAATCACGTTTTAGCGACGCAACGGTGTACATACTACGGGGTTCGTAGCAGATAGCCCCGACATAAATAAAGTTTTCATCGAAAAGTACTTTTACTTCAGTTTGAAGTTTGGCAAAAGAAGAATCATACGGACGGTTCAGAAAGAAATTTTTGGCAATTTCGGCAGTTTTCCAAGAATCTTCGTCGAGCAAGCCATCTAATTTAATAGGTGTCGTCGATTTTTTGATGTGAATATTATATTTGTCGTCGTCTTGGTTTTTCGAGTCTTGAGCAAATAATAGGTTGATTCCCAGTAGGATTACTCCTATGGTAATAAAGTATAGCTTTTTCATAAAAATGTTATAAATTGTAGTTTGTTGCTTTTTAAAAGTAAGCATAAAGGTACAGAAAAACGCCCTAAATCATGCCTTTTGGGGTATTTCCTTGCTGAAAAGCCACAATATTTTCTATCACGCCTTTCAGTAATTCTTGGCGAGCATTTACGCCTGCCCACGCAATGTGTGGCGTAATAATAGTATTTTTTGCGGTTAAAAGTGGGTTGTCTTTGCTTGGTGGTTCGGTCGAAAGTACATCAAGTCCTGCACCTGCAATCATGCCTGCATTGAGAGCTTTTGCTAAATCAGATTCATTGATTAATCCTCCACGAGAAGTATTGACAAAAATCGCCGAGGGTTTCATTTGTGCCAATGTGGATATGTTGATAAGTTGTTGATTATCAGCCGTTAATGGGCAATGTAGAGTAACAAAATCGCTTTCTTTTAAAACTTGTTCTTGGCTGCAAAGTTTTACACCAGTCATTCCACCCGAAGTTAAATCTCGTTTGTTTGCCAAAACTTTCATGCCAAATCCTAAGCCGATATTTGCTACTTTTTTACCAATATCACCTAAGCCGATGATGCCCAGAGTTTTACCTTCGAGTTCTACCAAAGGCGAGTGATAAAAACACCAATCGGCCGATGAAGGCCAAGTTTTATCAATATTATGGGCGTGTTCGGCCACTCGATTTGTAAAACCCAAAATCAAAGAAAATACTAACTGTGCAACCGATGCCGAGCTGTATCCACGAACATTAGTAACTACGATTTCCTGTGCTTTGGCGGCTTCAATATCAATAATATTATAGCCAGTGGCAGTTACGCCTATGTATTTTAGATTGGGTAATTGACTGATAGTCTGTGCATTAAGCTGACACTTATTGGTCAAAATGACATCTGCATCTTTGGCTCGCTCAATGATTTGTTCGGGCGAAGTGCGGTCGTAGAGCGTTACGTTTCCGAGCGTATGTAAGATTGAAATATCTAAATCATTGAGTGGATTTAGGGCGTAAGCATCAAGATAGATGATTTTCATAAGGCTTAGAATCTGAAATTTTCATCGAAATTATCAACTAAAACTTTCTTGTCAAAACACTTTATGGATAAACGGAAATTACTCTATCCGATGATTTTTATAAGTGTATGATTACAAGTCAATTGGATGTACATCCATCGGGCAATTTTTTTAAAATATAAGGTTACTTAAATTACAATGTAATTGATTCTGAACCGTTAAATTTCAATGACTTTATACATTTTTCGATAATATTTTGGCGGTCAATAGTACTTGAATTGCTTCCCTCATTGTTCAATGTTTCAAGATAAAGGGATAATCCAAAGATTTTTTTACGAGATAAATTCTCTACAGTTACTATTTTATCAAGGGTTTCCTTAATTTTGTCATCTATACCTAAGCTAAATTTAGTGTGTTTATTCGCCACAAAATTCGGTTTTTTAAATCTCAAAAATCATTGGGTTCCGTACAATAGATGGTAATTTTGTAAATAGTTTTAGTAACTGATTCAATTAATTGAAATCAAATTCATTTTTCATAATCATTTTTCAATTATCCATTAAATCTCATGTCAATCGACTTAAAAATAAAGCAACTCGCCAAAGATTATGCGGCTGAGGTAGTGGCCAATCGCCGTTATTTGCACACCAATCCTGAGTTATCGTTTCAAGAATATAATACGGCTAAATTTGTGGCTCAAAAACTCAAAGATATTGGTCTTTCTCCGCAAGAAGGAAT
>JBKBSS010000274.1:0-4283 GCA_046291385.1 Emticicia sp.
ATTTATGCTGATTTTATTTGCAAATTTAGCTATGAATATAACTATTATAACGATAGAAAGGTTGAAAATTTGTCAACTATTCTTTTTGTAGTCGTATTTTGGTTAATTTTTGGTATTTTTGCAAATATTTTGATAATTGAATGATTGTTACTGAAAATAAATTACCTGTCATGGAGGCGTTTTATACGCTTCAAGGCGAAGGTTTTCATGCGGGAAGGGCAGCGTATTTTATTCGTTTGGGCGGATGTGATGTTGGTTGTGTGTGGTGCGATGTGAAAGATTCGTGGGATGCGTCGGTGCATCCTCAATTCACTATTGAGCAGATTGTTGACGAAGCGAAGCAATTTAAAGGAAGATTGGCTGTAATTACGGGCGGCGAACCTTTGATGTATGATTTAGATGAACTAACGACTGCTTTGAAAGAAGCTGATTTTCAGACCAATATAGAAACTTCGGGAGCTCATCCGATGTCGGGGCATTGGGACTGGGTTTGTTTTTCGCCAAAGAAATTTAAAGAGGCTCATCCAAGTATTTTTGAACAAGCCAACGAACTAAAAGTAATTGTTTATAACAAATCAGATTTTAAGTTTGCCGAAAAATATGCCAAACTCGTAAATAAAGATTGTCAGCTTCTGCTTCAACCCGAATGGAGCAAAAAAGACACCATGCAGCCTTTAATTGTAGATTATATCAAAGAAAACCCAGAATGGCGAATTAGTTTGCAAACGCATAAGTATTTAGATATTCCATAGGGTTTGTAACGTAGGTTTGACCGTAATTAGTTAAGGTCAGACCTACGGTGCAGACCTTTATAAAGTCTTTCCATGCGTAGCACTGATGATTGGTTTTAGCAAAAAAGGCAGCATTTTGAGCGTTGAAATGACTAAATTTGAGTTAAATTCATTGCCAAAAAGTTTTTGAAGCTGTCGGCCTCGCCAAAGTCTGTTTTTAAAGTTTTTGTTCCATTCTGCCGTATAATTGCTTTCTAATTCTTCTCTGTTTATCTTTTTCTGCAAGAAATTATTCACTAAATCAGACGCAATGACTGCCGCTCGAATGGCGATTGACATTCCGTTTCCTGCCAATGGCGTAATAAGTCCCGCTGTGTCGCCCACCATGAGAATATTTTTATGAACAGCCGATTTTGGCGTAAAAATGATTTCATTGATAACCAGCGGGCGTTCAAATAAAAACTCAGCATTTTGGAAAATATCAAACAAAAATGGGTTTTTGCACATCAATTCCAACTCCATTTCGTGAACGCCACCGCTTTGTTTTATATTTTGTCTATCAGAAAGGTAACATAAACAATATTTATCGTCTTCAATGGCCGAAATACCACAATAGCCTCCTTTAAAATTGTATAGTGCTATCAAATCTTTCGGAAAATCGTATTTTATGTGGTATTTTACGCCTATAAATGCTTGTTTCTGAGCAGGAAAGTGCCTCAATAAAGATTTATCAAGTTTTCCTCTTTTACCGTAAGAGCCAATTACGACCTTTGTTTCAAAAGTCTGATTAGTATTTGTTTCAACAAAAAAAGTTTCATTGATTTTTTGTATATCATCAACGTTTGTATTGAGCAGAAAAGTTACGCCCAAACTCGTAGCAATTTTGTATAATTCATTGTCAAGCGTGTAGCGACTTATACCAAAACCGCCCATTTCGAGGTCAGTTTCGAGGCTTTTTCCTTTGATGGATGTCAGTTGAAAACGATTTATGCTCGAAGCCCCCAATAAGTTTAGATTCAGACCAATACTTTCGAGAAATGGCTTTACTTCGTTTGATACATATTCACCACAAACTTTATTGAATGGATAAGCATATTTTTCAACAACAAGCACATTGTATTGTTTTTTTGCAAGTTGTATGGAAGAAATCAAACCGCCAAGCCCACCGCCAACAATGATGACATCGTAATTCATAAATTATTTTTTATATCGAAGTGAAAGTGCATTTTTACCAACAATTTTCCCTACTTCTTCGCCCTGTTCGATTCCATCCCTAAAATGAATCCCACCGTAAACCCTCGACATACTGCATTCTTTTGCCGACGACCAAAATGAAGTAAAAGACTTAGGTGGCCCAACAAAATATTTTGAATAATCTACGAAACTCACATTATCCCCAATTTTTGAAGTAAGAACCGTTGCCATTGTAGAAGATTGAGCCGAATGCCCCGACGGAAACTCAGGAAATGGCGGCGTAAGCAAGGCTGGTTCCCACTGATTATCAATGTATTTTTTGATGTAAGCAATCGGGCGAATCAAGTTATACTCATATTTCAATCGCCACGTCACGATAAAAGCATCGTTGATAGCGATTGATAAATTGCTAAAAAGTTCGGTTGCACTTGCCAAATCGACGGGTCTTTGTTTCAGAACTTGAGTCAAAATCGAAACCGAATGCCCAGGTGCAGTATAAGTAAAAGTAGCGGCATCGTCCCAAAAATTTGCAATTTGTAGTTTCTCGCTATTTGGTACAACTTGCTTAGAAATATCATATACTTCCTGTGCCATTTTATAAAAAGGCGAATTAGGATAAATCGAAAATTCGACTTTAGGTTTTATGTCAATTTGTTCTTGATTTTTAGCAATAAACGCACGATTACTTCCCCATTTTGGGTGAAGTGGGCCAGTATTTTCTAAGTCCGCCACTCGGTTTATTTCAAAGCATGATTGACAAACAGGTAATTTATAACCCATTGCATAAGTACGTAAAAACGATTGATGCCCTCCATCATTCTTGGAATATTCATAAATCCAAAAGGCAATTTTTGCTCCATAAAGCTTAGATTTTTTCATGGCATCGGGCGAAAGCTGGCGAGCAAAATGGGCATTTACTGAATCGTTTAAAGCATAAACTTTTTCCATCCAAATATACGGTGCAGAAATAAATAACTTGTCCACCAATTTAAAAACCGCCGAGTTGAGTGCTACCGCAGGATTAAAAAAGTGTCCATCAATATTCAAACTATCGGGGCGGTGAAATTCCTGTAATTGGTCAGAAAGCGAAATATTCTCCAAATTGGCGGGTAAAATTGATTCATAAGCCGCCAAATTGATATAAGCCATATTTCGAGCGGCAACATTGGGGCTGTAACCTTGCGTTTGTTCGGTTAGTTCAAAAATTAATTCGTGCCATTTTACGAGCAAATCCGAATTTGAATAATCATAAACCCTCGTTGGCTCAAGTTTCACCACCGTTGGGTTTCCAACTTGTGTATTTTCGGGTGTGATTCCCTCTTCTGATTCAGCAGCTTTGGCTGCTTTCTCGGTTTTTATTGCTTTTTCGGAAACAACCTTTGGTTTTTGCTTTGGTGCAGTTGATTTTGGCTGAGGAGTAGTTTTTTTTGCGGGCGTAGATTTGGTCTGAGCTTGGCAAAATGAAATACTAAAAATAATTAGTAATAGGGACAGTATTTTACGCATTTGAAATTCCTGATTTTGGTTTAGCCCAAGTTTTGAGTATAAAAATCGCCATTTTTGTGCAATTATTAGCTACAAATTTAATTTATTTCTTCACTTAAAAAAAATCGACGTAATTTAGAGTCGTAAAAAATAATATCATCACTAAAATGCCCGCAAAAAAACTTTTTCTGTTGGATGCAATGGCTCTCATTTATAGAGCTCACTTTGCTTTTATCAAAGCCCCTCGAATCACCTCAACGGGCATTAACACAAGCTGTGTTTTTGGCTTTGCCAACGTCATTTTGGAAGTAATTCAAAAAGAAAAACCAACGCATATTGGAGTAGCTTTTGACCTCCCAGGCGGAACTTTCAGAAACGAATGGTTTCCCGAATATAAAGCCAACCGCCAAGAACAACCCGAAGATATAACGATTGCAATACCTTATGTAAAAAAATTGGTTGAGGCAATGGATATTCCGTTGTTGATGCTCGCTGGCTACGAAGCCGATGACGTGATTGGAACAATTGCAAAAAAAGCCGCTCAACAAGATTTCGAGGTTTTTATGATGACTCCCGATAAAGATTATGGGCAGTTGGTCGAAGAACATATATATATGTATAAGCCTGCGATTTTTGGTAAAGATGCCGAAAAACTGGGCGTGAAAGAAATTTGTGAGAAATGGGGTATCGAGCGTCCCGAACAGGTAATTGATTTACTTGGCTTGATGGGCGATGCCGTTGACAATATCCCTGGGGTTCCAGGCGTTGGCGAGAAAACGGCTGCTAAATTAATAGCGTCCTACGGCTCAGTTGAAGGTCTTTACGAAAATACCGACAAACTGACTGGAAAAATAGCCGAAGCCATTAAAAATA
>JBKBSS010000275.1:0-4280 GCA_046291385.1 Emticicia sp.
GCCAATTCTTGAATTTGCATCAATCCATCTAAAATTTGTTCTGGGCGTGGCGGACAACCTGGCACATATACATCAACTGGAATTACACGGTCAATGCCTTGCAAGACAGAATATGTATCAAAAATACCACCACTTGACGCACAAGCTCCAACAGCAATTACCCAACGAGGCTCGGCCATTTGTATGTAAACTTGTTTCAAAATTGGAGCCATTTTCTTGGCGATTGTTCCCATTACCATCAATAAATCGGCTTGGCGAGGCGAGAAACTTGGACGCTCCGAACCAAAACGAGAAATATCATAGTGAGCACCCATTGTTGCCATAAACTCAATGCCACAGCATGAAGTAGCGAATGGCAATGGCCAAAGTGATTTACTGCGGGCAATTCCGATTACGTTTTCAAATGAAGTTGCAAAGAAGCCAGAACCTTCAAATCCTTCTGGAGCTTCGACTGTTTTTATTTGATTACTCATATTTTCTAATTATCAATAGTATAATTGTAGTACTACAATTGCTATTATTTCAACTATGTGTTAAGTTAATTTGTTTCGGTAAAAACAAATTTTAGTCTCTTTCCCAATTCAATACTCCTTTACGAATGATGTAGTAAAAACCAGCCATCAAAAGTGTTAGGAATACTACCATTTCAGTAAAACCAAACCAGCCGAGTTTCTTAAAGTTGACTGCCCAAGGATACATAAAAATAACCTCAACATCGAAAAGAACGAATAAAATGGCAGTAAGAAAATACTTGATTGAAATTGGCGTGCGGGCATCTCCTTCGGAGTCAATACCGCACTCAAATGGTGCATCTTTTAATTCACTATTTCTTTTGGGGCCAATCGAATGGGTTACAATCATCGTTGTGACAATAAACCCGATGGCAGCTCCGAGCTGTACCAAAATTGGGAGGAAATCTGAAGGCAAAAATTCTTTCATAAATCAATAATTAACAGTAGTCAAAGGGTCACAAAATTTGATTTTTACAGCTTTTTACTACTTCTCGTCTTTTATGTCTCAAAATTACTATTGTTATGCTTAGAAACAAAATAAAAAAGGGGCGAAAATATTTTCACCCCCTTTTTTATTTTAAGATTACCCGTGAAGATGCTTCGTAAGAACCACTTACAACCCGAATGATGTATGAACCTTTTTCTAATTGTCGTAAGTCCAGGATACGTTTTTCTTTAAAATCAATGAAACTTCCTGCGAAAACCTGTTTTCCTGTCATAGTAAAGACTGTCACCTGAGCATTAGGGTTATCCGCAATAGTTTCGAGGGTAAAAATACCCGTTATATTTGGGTTTGGATATGTTCTAAATCCTTTGTCAAGATATGGAACAAATACTTCAACGGCACTTGAATAAAGTGAATAACACACCAACTCTTTACTATTTGGTAAGTTATATTTTAAAGCCGTCCGTACTGAGTAATTACCCGAAACATTGGCTTTTAATATTGAAGAAATGCTTGTAAGCGGTTGATTATCCATTCTCCAATTAAAAAATTGATTAATATCATTTGCTTTCGGAATGGCAATTAACTGGAAACTACCATCAACACCAACTAAAGGTGGTTGGGGGTTTTCCTTTGAAGCAACTTCAAAAGATGTGACCTTCGATAAACAATTTTTATCGTCTTTTATGCTCAACGTATAAACTCCCGCTCTGCCAACTGTTATATCTTTTGAAGTCTCGCCTGTATTCCAAACATACGCAACAGCATTATTGCCCATTAAGGACAAACTTGAACCTTCACAAATAGTATTTATATCATCGGCTGTCGAAATTACGGCAACTGGCGAAGGTATAAAGTTTAATCTAATTGAGTCAGGCATGGATTCACAACCATTTTCATCTCTTACCGATAGGGAATAAAGACCTTCTTTTAGTATAAGGATTTCCTTGGAAGATTCACCTGTACTCCAACTATAAACTAAACCAGATTGGCTTTGGGGTGATAAGGTTACGATATTTCCTTTACAGAATTTATCTACGCCCTCCGCATTAATTTTCACAAACGGTAACGAATTAACCGTTATTTTCTTTGAAATCTCCTCAGAAAAGCACCCAAAACTATCTTTTACACGCAAAGTATAAGTTCCACTGGTGCGTACATTAAGAGATTTTGACGTCGAACCAGTATTCCATAAATAAGAAGGAAAATCGTTTTGTGGAAAAATATTTACGCTCTTGCCCAAGCAAAATGTAGTTTCTCCATCAGCCAAAATATCAGTAGTTGGTCTCGAACGAAAGTTTACATCAATAAATGATTGAG
The DNA here is from genome assembly GCA_046291385.1 of Emticicia sp. Lineage (GTDB taxonomy): Bacteria > Bacteroidota > Bacteroidia > Cytophagales > Spirosomataceae > Emticicia. The sequence goes on from JBKBSS010000275.1 coordinate 2,278, forward strand.
ATTCACAGCCATTTTGACCTCTAATTTTCAAACTGTAAGAGCCTGCTTTATCGACGGTTATTCGTTTGGCAGTTTCGTTTGTACTCCATTGATAAGATGTGCCATCATTGTTTGGAGTAAATAATTCAATTGTTTCATCTGGACAAATCGGTAGCGATTTATTGACATTAATGACATTGTAAGGTGATGGTAATACATTGACATTGACAGGATTTGAAGATTTTGATTCACATCCATTGATGGAATAATTAAGAACTGTGTAGTTTCCTGAATTTCTTACTACAATTGACTGCCCTCGCTCTCCATTACTCCAAACATTGCCACTATTTGTGTTTGATGTCAGAACAACACCTTGACCATCACAAAAAGTGGTATTTCCATTAGCCGAAATGGTAGATGGCGAAACATTATTATTAGTAGAGAGGGTAAATGGCTGAGAAAATACGGTGTTACCAGCATCATCTTGTGCCTTGAATGAGTACGTGCCGCTGGTAACGGTTATAAAATTAGAAGTTCCTCCGTTACTCCATCTATATGATGGATAACCGCCAGTAGTTATTGTAAATTTATTGGTTATATTGTTTGGATTACAGATAATATTAACCGTTGGTAAGCTTCTTGCAGCAAGCGGTTGAGAATTATTGAAGAAATTTCCATCTAAAAAACTATTCCAATACTCGGCAGCGGCCAAGAGACCATCGTTATGAAAATGGATACCGTCTGCTCTGAGATTTGGCCCCGCAATTTCGTCGGTACTTGGCCCTGTAAATACATTAGAGACCCGTTGAATTGTCAAACTCTGCCCTTCAATGACGGTGGGTAAAAGTTGTGGGTTACGAGATGAACGTGCTACTACCCAAGCTAAATCACCTTTTTTAGAATCTGACCTACTTTTTTCAATAACAATACGTAGATTATTATAATAGTTTTCAGCACTTGAATTTTCGTCACTCTCGCCCTGCTGCCACAAAACCGCTCTTACTCCCGTACGTGTAACATAGTTTTGTAAAGCGGCTTTCATTCCTCGATAGGGCATTCCAGCAACTTTAACAAAGGTTTGAAGTTCTTGTCTTAAATCTTGTCCTTCAGCCGAACGCCGCCAAGCCTCACAGCTAAGTCCACCCAAAGCCGCACCATAAAACAATACTGGAACATTTAATTTTTGGGCGAGTTTATCACCAAGTTTCCCCCAAAACCAAGGAACATAATTATAGGGAGACATTTTAGTATCATTGCCCATCTGAGAAAATTGAAAGGGCAAATTTTCTTCATTCAGTAAAGGGTTATAATAATTAATTGTAGAAACCCTATCATCGGTTGCTCCAATTGTAGCTCCCGAATAAACTGGGTCACCTTGTGCATTAGATTGACCAGCCACAATAAACACCTCACCCACTCCTACCCTTTCAAGGGTTGAGGTTGTTACGATATTTCCATTCAAAAAACCTCTAACTTCGATATTATACCACCCACCATTAAGTTGAAGTGTTCCACTAAAAATGCCATTATTCCGAAAATCTTGTACGGCATTCCATCCAGTTTCTGAACCTTGCCCGTTCCAAACAGGGACAGCCCTCGCTTCTACTTTATCAAGTTGTTGAAAATAACTTCCTGCAATGTTGACATTGGCTTGATTCTGATTATTTCGCTGGAAAACGATACGGGAAACGGGGAAAGTTATCTGTATCTGTGAATAAGTTTCCGAAAAAATAATATTCAAAAATAAAATTAACCAAATCCTTAAATAATTCATTCTTAACAAAGATTAAGGTTTACTGCTATTTACAAATCTACAACAGTATAAACCTAAAATCAATACTGGAAATGGGAATCTTGTCTAAAAAAATTATTTAATGGTAATATTCTAATTTTTATTCAATATAAACTCGTTTTATTACATTAAAATTAGAAGTTTTTACATTGACCAGAAAGCCTCCCTTTGCCATTTCAGTTAAATCAAATGTTCTTCTGGCTTCAAAATTTGCTACATTATAGCTTCTTAC
>JBKBSS010000276.1:0-4261 GCA_046291385.1 Emticicia sp.
ATTGACGAACCAACAACATTACAAACCCCCAGAATAATCGCACCCTTCGATTTTGCCAATTCCAAAGCCGCCATTGTATCAGCCGTTTCGCCCGATTGTGAAATAGCAATTACAATATCGCCTTCCTTGATAATGGGGTTTCTGTAACGAAATTCGGAAGCATATTCAACTTCTACGTTGATACGTGCCAATTCTTCCAATAAATATTCTCCAACCAGGCCTGCGTGCCACGAAGTTCCGCAAGCTACAATTACAATACGTTTAGTTTTAGCAATTTTATCGAGATAGCTGCCCAATCCTCCTAAAAGTAGTGTTGCATCTTCTGGATTAATACGTCCACGCATTGAATCGGCAATCGAACGAGGTTGTTCAAAAATCTCTTTTAGCATAAAATGCTCATAACCACCTTTTTCAATCGCTTCGAGTTCTAACTCAACTGTCTGAATGTATGGGTCAATTTCTTCGTTAGATAAATTCTTGATAGTCAATTCATTATCTTTTACGATAGCGATTTCGTAATCATCCAAATAAATTACTTCTTTGGTATATTCAATAATCGGAGTAGCGTCTGATGCAAAAAAAAACTCGTCATCACCCACACCAATTACCAACGGGCTGCCCTTACGAGCTGCAATTAATTGCGTTGGGTTTTCCGAATCCATGATTACAATGGCATACGCACCAACAACTTCGTGTAACGCTATACGTACCGCTTCTTCGAGTGAGCAGTCTTTGTTTTTCTGAATATCTTCAACAAAATTGACTAATATTTCAGTATCAGTTTGGCTCTGAAAAGTATATCCTTTATTCAAAAGGCTTTGTTTGATAGAAGCATAATTTTCAATAATGCCATTATGAATAATAGCAAAACGACCACTATTTGAATAATGTGGGTGAGCATTTACATCATTTGGTTCGCCATGAGTGGCCCAACGAGTGTGTCCGATTCCTATTCTGGCGAGTAATGTTTTATCTTTTATTTCATTTTCGAGTTCCGAAACTTTCCCTTTTTTCTTATAAACTTTTAATCCATCACCGTTGAGTAGTGCAATACCTGCACTGTCATATCCACGATATTCTAATCTTTTGAGTCCTTTGATAATAAGGGGGGCTGCTTCACGGCCGCCTACATAAGCTACGATTCCACACATATTTTATTCGATTATTGATTGTTTTTTATTGAATTTTAATTGGTTGTAAGATTTATAGAAAAAGCAATATTCTTTCTAAAAATAATGTTATAAAGTGCTAATTTTCAGAGTTTTATTCAAATGTATGCAAAAAATATAACATAAAAATAAGGTCATATCGACAATCTTTTTTTTGTTTGAAACATCCGAAAATATTTCATAGAATACTCTTTGTTTGTATAAAATTTTAAGAATCGTCGAAATATTGAAAATTATTTTTTTAATATAGTTTCCCTTAAATGTAGTAAAAATCAGTAATTTACTTATCTCTAAAAGTCTGAGTAGCCTGTATTTATTGAAAATAAAAAGTCCCAGTTCGAAATTTTCAAACTGGGACTTTTCTATCGTTAAATATCTATTTCTTCGTAGAATAATAGATATTGAGTTTTATATTTTTAATAACCATTCTCGAAACATTACTATTATAAACCGAAATAGTAGAAGTAGTGGTATTTAATAAACTTGGTATTAACGCAATACCTTCGGTGGTTTTCTTTTTCGAAACTAAGTCCTGTAAAAAAGATGTAAAATTAAATGTATAAGAATTAGTACTTGAATTATAACCTGATACATACTGAATTCCAGAAAGTCCATTTAATCCTACAAAATCAATTAAATTACCAGTAGTCTTTCTAATACGATTTGTTCCATCGAGTTGAACCAGAGCTACCTGAGAAGGTACTTTATAATTACCCGAAATTTGGTCTAAATCTGGCTCAAATACTAATTCAGCTTTATTTATTGTAATATTACCGTTTTTTTGCAAAGCTTCCAATGTTGGGAAAGTCAATTTTGGAGACACACCAATACCTGTTTGAAAATAAGTGCGATTATTTGTGGCACTCGAAGCAAGCGGCTGTAATGTTTTTAAATTTTGTAAAACAGTTCCATTCCGATTACCAGTAATTTGACTGAAACGTTGAGCATAAAACGTTAAAGGAATACTTTTTCTGTCAGTCGAATTGGTAGTATGATAATACAACTGAATGTAACTTCCCGAAACGGCCAAACCATAAGCATTTTCGGTAGTATTATTGGCTACAAAAGCTATCCCTTTCACTGCGGCAGTAAATTTCTCAATTGTGCTACCAGCATCAGTATTAACTAAATCATATAATTCTTTACCCAATGTGTTAGGCAATTTGAATTTCAAGAGACTATCCTGTGCTGTTGAGTTGGCACGTTTCATGTCTGCATACGTAAACGTTCCACTCACCATAGGTGTTGAGTTGTAGCCTAAAACATCATCTTTAGTATATCTTTTAGAACTTACAAAATCTTCGGTTAGGCGGTGTAAAGCCAAACTATACGATTTTGTAGAATCTCCATAAACAAACCCATTGTGAGCAACATATACGTAAATCGAGTCATAAACAGTAAGTCCAGAGTCTGCCTTTGGAAACTTCAGTGCCGTAAAAGCATCTGAACTAAGCAATGGAAGGGTGATTTGGGAAAATGTTTTGGCCGAAACTTCCCCAAAAATAGGGTCTTTATAGCGTCCGACAACGGCGTTAGATTGGCCCGACGTGAAAGTAGAATCAAATAGAATTGTTGAAGTCGCTACTTTTACAGTATCCGTAAAAATCGTACTAACTTGTCCGCCCGTGCTTGGAGTATCAATGACGATACCAATAGGGTCTTCACAGGCGAAAAATAATGCGGAAAGTAGCATTATAGTTAAATTCCGCAGAGAAGTAAGATGTAAATACTTTACATCTTTCCAAATATTATTCAGGAACAAGTTCTGTGTAAAGGTTAAAATACGTTTCCGTAACATTGTCATCTTCGATGCTTGCTTCGATTGTGTTTGCTGCAATTTCATTCAAAAGTTTACTTAATTTTTCATTCGATTCCTCGTTGGCTCTCACAATTGCATCTGCATATTGACAACCGATTTTTATAAATCCTTCAAAATCTGCCGAACGTAAGTTGGCTAAATTTTCATCCGAAACATCCATTGATTTGGCTTTTTCGATGATGTTTTCATCAAATTTATGCTCAAACGTGTTGTTATAGACTGTAAATACCGATTTAGTGTCTTTAAAAACAGGGTCGTTTTTGTAAGTTGTCTTTAAATACAACGGAATCAACGCTGTCATCCAATCGGTGCAATGTACGATGTCTGGTGCCCAACCGAGTTTTTTTACTGTTTCGAGTACTCCTTTGCAAAAGAAAATCGTTCTTTCGTCATTATCGTCATAGAAACTTCCTTCTTTATCTAAGAAAACGTATTTTCTGTTGAAATAGTCTTCGTTGTCCAGAAAATAAACTTGCAATTTTGCAGTCGGGATAGAAGCAACCTTGATAATCAAAGGTTTTTCATCTTCGCCAACCGTAATATTGATGCCTGATAGACGTACTACTTCATGAAGGCGATTTTTTCGCTCATTGATTGACCCAAAACGGGGAACTAAAATTCTGATTTCCATGCCTTTTTCTTGCATGGCTTGCGGAAGTTTACGAAGAAAATCAGCTACTTCTGAAACTTGCAGGAAGGGATTTATCTCACTTGCTACGTACAGAATACGAAGTTTACGCATATCTTAAATATATTGATTAGTGGGAGGTGCTTCCAAAAAAGTATACAAAGATACGAAAAAAACTGACAATTTGTGCAATAATCTTTGAAAAACAATAGTTTAAGGGCAGAAAGTTTGTATTTATCCTAAAAAAGTAGGAGTTTTCAATAAAAGGCGATAGATATGGATTTCTGATGAACGATTTTTAAAGCTCTTTTTCCATCACAATAAAGGCCAGTTGTTGTTTTGGAAGTCCAAATTTGGGGTCATTCATCGGGAAAGGTTTTGTTTCGCCCGTATTTTTAAACCCTCTTCGCTCGTAGTACTCAATCAATTCTTTACGAACCGAAATAACTGTCATCGAAACCTTGTGAATGTTGTTTTCTTTGGCTAAATCTTCGGCGGCTTGCATGAGTTTTTTGCCAATTCCACCGCCTTGCAGTTCGGGCGAAACCGTGAGCATTCCGAGATATAACTTGTCGGTTTGTTTTTCAAGGTAAACCGAACCAATGATTTTACCAGATTCCGTATATTTTAAGATAGTTACGTTTT
>JBKBSS010000277.1:0-4245 GCA_046291385.1 Emticicia sp.
TCGAATTCCCATCAGGCGACCACGCAGGATTTGTAAAAGAATCAACTTCTTTTAGCTCAAAACTATCTTTATTTCCGTTGGCAATATCTATAATTGAAAGTTTATTTCGACCTTTAGTTTGAATCACTAAAGCCAATTTTTGACCATCGGGCGACCAAGTTCCTGCGGTTTCCAGAAAACTATACGAATCGACGTGCGAGCCAAAAGAACTACTTTCTATCTTACGAATGATTCGCCCAGTCAGTGTTTCTACAATAAAAATATCAAGCGAAAGAACATTTTTTGACGAAATAAAGGCCACATATTTGCCATCTGGGCTAATTGAAGGTGAAATATTCATTTCGCCAGCATTGCGTTGAGAAGCTATTTCTTTGCCAATCGGTTGAATAGAAGTGCCTTCTCGCATCGGCGTGTAAGTATCAATCAAAGCCTGTTTCCACTTGACAGAAAATTTATCAATGCTCGTTTTGAGATTTCTCGTGAAAGCTATTTCAATGCCATATTTAGCCGTTTCTCGGAAAAGAGGGCGAATAATATCATCGCCGTAAGTGGCGGTCATATAGGCCCAAAATGCTTGTCCCCAACGGTACGGAAAATATTTATATTCTTTGGTTACTAAATCTCTAATCGTCGGAATCTCATTGCTCAAAACTGCATCTCGCATCCACATGGCCGTGTGGGCATCTACTCGGCCTAAAGACATATATTCGGCCAAACCTTCCACCATAAAAAGTGGTAAATTCTGAATATTTCCGATTTGTGTAGAATCGCCCGAAGTCATTAATTGATACTGAAACGCATGAACCAATTCATGTCCCAAAACGTGGTCGGTTTGGCGTTTGGAAAACATCATCGGCATCACTACTCGATTTCTGAGTCCTTCGGTTACGCCGCCTGTTCCTTCGCCAATTTGTCCGCTGATGGCAGTTGTTTCTTGAAAATCAGGGTGATTTTGATAAACAATTAGCGGATTTGGCTTGATAAATGCGAGTTTGAAAACTTCTTGATGAATTTTATACCAATGTTCGCTATTGACAACGATGTCGTTTGGAATCTTATTTTCGTTAAAATAATGGTATAACTCGAAGTGAGGGCTTTGTAAAACTTTAAATCCGAAGGTTTTGTAGCGAGGTTTATTTTGTCCAAAATATTGCGACTGCGAAATAGCTAAGTTGCTGATAATCAATCCAATGGTTAATAAACAAAATTTTCTCATGCCTTCGTGCGAAATGTTTTACTAATAAGAACGTAAAAATAGACAAAATCGCTTGTTCGTGGCGTAGAAAATTATTGTTTTGTCAAATCGGAGTATTGCGGGCGGCAAACTTTGGCAAAACGAGATTTCCAGTAGTTTGTCATCATGTTGTCTTCAATCACTCCTTTGCTTGATGAAGCATGAATAAATCGAATATCATTTTCGTTTTTTACCTCGGTAACAATTCCCGAATGACTGATATTTTTACCGACCGTTACGAAGAAAACTAAATCGCCTTTTTGTATATTTGGTAAGTTGATTGCAGGAAAATATTCGGCTTGTTGCCACGAGATTCGGGGTAGTTTTACACCAATTTCTTTGAAAGATAAACATAGTAAACCCGAACAATCGAGTCCTTTTTCATCATTTCCGCCACTTTTATAGGGAACTCCTGTATAATTTCGGGCAGTTGTAATAATCTTTTTAGTATAATTATTTTCTCGAACGGGTGTATTTTCAGGAGCTTTACTACGTAAAATCTTGCACGAACTAACGCTTATCATGCAAAACACGACAAAAAGGAGAGTTTGATATTTTTTATAATGTAGCACAGGTGATGGGTTATTTAAAAGTCCACAGTCGATAGTCAGCAGTCAACAGAAAAAACTGTTTCTGTGATTACTAATTTGCTTTACAAATTGTTCTTTGAATATAAACGAAGAGAAAATGATGCCAAACACGTAATTTTTTAAAACTTTTTTACTACTTAATTCGTAGTTAATACTAAACATCTCTTAATAAAAAGATTATGAAGAAAATAATGCTGTTATTAATGCCATTCGTGTTTTTGGCTTGTCAGAGTTATTCACAAAATGGCAAATCGAAAAAGGCTGATTGTAAAATTGAGGTAATCAAGAAAACCGATGCTGAATGGAAAAAGCAATTGAGCCAAGAACAATTTTATGTAAGCAGAAAAGCAGGTACGGAAAGAGCATTTTCGGGTGTCTATTGGGACAATCACGACAAGGGAGTTTATAAATGTATCGGTTGTGATTTAGAACTTTTTACATCAGATACAAAATTTGAATCGGGAACTGGTTGGCCAAGCTTTTGGAAACCAATTAATGAATGTAACGTAGAAGAACGCTCTGATAATGCTTACGGAATGGTGCGTACCGAAGTTGTTTGTAATCGTTGCAAAGGCCATTTAGGTCACGTTTTTGAAGATGGCCCAAAACCAACTGGCTTGCGTTATTGTTTAAATTCTGCTTCTTTGAAGTTTGCGAAGAAATAATTAGATTGACAAATGTCGAAAATATTTCATTGCCGTCAGTTTTAACTGACGGTTTAATGGAATCGGAATCAATTTGACTTTAGTCAAACCCAATGTTTAGACTAAAGTCAAATTTGTTTTTATTTGAATCCCCGTCAGTTAAAACTGACGGCAATGAAGATTTCGCATTAGAATTCGTGAAAACTCATTCTAAACCAAATAACTACTAATACTCATAATATCGGCAAAAACCCCTGATGCGGTTACTTCTGCACCTGCACCTGGGCCTTTTACTACCAACGGATTGTATTTGTAGCGTTCGGTTGTGAACGAAATAATATTTTCAGAACCTGCTAAATTAAAGAATGGGTGCGAGCGTCCAACTGTTTTTAAGCCGATGCTTGCTTTATTATCGCCGTCGAGTGAGGCAATGAATCGTAGCACTTCGTCATTGGCTTGTGCATCTTGCAAAAGTTTTTCGAAGCGGTCATTGTCTTTTTCAAGTTCTTCAAAAAAAGCTTCGACCGAAGGAGCATTCAGACAGGCATCGTTTAATAAATTAATGATTGTAACATCTTCTGGTTCGAGTTTTAAGCCAGCTTCACGAGACAAAATCAAGATTTTACGAGCTACGTCTTGTCCGCTCAAATCGTCTCTTGGGTCAGGTTCGGTGTAGCCTTTTGCTTTCGCTTCCTTCACCACATCAACAAATCTATCGCCAACTTTGAAGTTGTTGAAAATATAAGCCAATGTTCCTGAAAGTACGGCTTCAATTTTGTTGATTTTATCGCCACTCGTTATCAGACCTTGCAAAGTATTGATAATCGGCAAACCCGCACCGACGTTAGTTTCATACAAAAACTTCACACCGTGTTTTTGGGCAGCTTTTTGGAGCATAAAATACTGCTCATATCTGCCCGAATTGGCCACTTTATTTGGCGTAACAATCGAAACGCTACTGCTCAAAAGTGAGAAATAATACTGCACAATGTTTTTATCGGCCGTACAATCTACGAAAACGCTATATGGTAAATTCAAATCTTGCACATCAGAAACAAAAGAGCCAATATTGGCAATTTCACCTTTTTCGAGTAATTCTTCTTTCCAGTTTTCGAGACTAATTCCTCCCTCATTCAATAGCATCTTTCGGGTATTTGTGATACCTACGAGCCTGATATTGAGGTTTTTACGTTGCTTTAAATATTCTTTTTGTTCTTGAATTTGCCTTAAAAGTGTGCTACCAATCAAGCCTGTTGCACCCACTAAATATAAGTTTAGCGTCAAGCCATCAACTTGAAAAAAAGTTTCGTGAATGGCGTTGAGGGCTTTTGTAATGTCTTTTTTGTAGATAACTACCGAAATATTCAACTCCGATGAGCCTTGGGCGGTTGCTACTACATTGATGCCGTTTTTGCCGAGAACCGTAAATAATTTACCCGAAGTTCCCGTGCTTGACTTCATGCCTTCACCCACAACGGCGATGACCGAAAGATTTTGCTCAATTGAAATATTATCAACCAAACCCTGTGCGATTTCGGTAGCAAAACCTTCATCCAATATTTCTTTTACACCATAAGCTGTTTTTGGGTCAACCGCAAAACAGATTGAATGCTCGGAAGAAGCTTGAGAAATTAGGATAACACTGATTTTATTGGCTGCCAAAATCGAAAATAATTTGGCCGAAACCCCAGCAACACCCATCATACCGCCACCTTGCACATTGACCAAAGCAATGTCATCAATCGAAGAAATACCTGTGATGGAGTATTCTTTAGTG
>JBKBSS010000027.1:0-16688 GCA_046291385.1 Emticicia sp.
TTGTTTTTGAATCGTCCCATTTTGCTACATATTTTTTATCCGTTCCGTGAGCTACATTCGCTAAGATTGTTGGTTCAGATTTTACTCGGTAAAACTCCATGATGTCAATTTCTCCATTCGACGGCCATTGACCTGAATTGCCCAAAGTCCAAATGGCAGGCCACGAGCCGAGCGTTGTGTCGATTTTGGCTCTGATGATAAATGTACCAAATTGCCATTCTTGTAAGCCTTTGGTCTGAAAACTTGCCGAAGTAAAATTGATTTCCTTTCTATTTTTTCGCCAATTTGAGTTCCCCGCTTCATAATTTGGATTGGCGATTTGCACTCTCTTGCCTTCAATCAACAAAACCCCGTTTTGACAATTGGCACTTTCTTCTTGATACCATTGTAATTCTTCGTTACGGACAAAGCCTTTTTCTGACTTCCAAAATTTTGTATTTGGTTTGCCAGTCTCATTAAATTCATCTTGCCAAACGAGTTTCATTCCTTCAATGGCTTTGGCTTCACTGAAATCGGGAAGGTGAGGAGAGTTTTTTTGCCCGAATACGGTAGAAATGTTCAGAAATAAGCAAAAAATGATGGTTTTATTCATAAAATGAGTTCCTTTGGGTATAAAATATGACAAATATAAGCGATTTCGTTAGATTTGCTAAAAAAGTCAATTGTCCAGTTATATTATTTCGATTGCTTCACAGGCAAATGTTGGCGGTTCGGCCTCCGCAATGGCACTTTCACGTAGTCTTAATCGTTCAGATTTGACTCTACCTGCTATCTTAGTCGGAGCTTTTGGCAATGCCACTGGCACATATTGGGGAGTTTTAATTGCTGAAATTTTTCAAAATGCGGGCTGGTTTCGATGTGTATTTTTAACTTTATCTTTGGAATATTGAGCAATGAAAAGTTTGTAAGACGTATTTGTAGTATTTCTAATTTCTCACAATCAATGATTTTCCTTACTTTTGCCAAAAAACTTCATCTTATGAAACAAACACTTCTTGATTCAATCCCATCGCTTGATTTGGCGGATTTTACTTCGGGCGATTTGGCAACAAAAAATAAATTTGTTCAAGACCTCGGTAATGCTTTTAATACAATCGGTTTTGTAGCAATAAAAAATCATGGTCTTTCGGATGAGCTTCGTGAAAAATTATACGAAGCTGTGAAGAAATTCTTTTATCAGCCCGACGAACTCAAGCAAAAATACGAATTTACCGAACTTTTGGGGCAGCGTGGATACATCGGCAAAGGCAAAGAAACCGCCAAAGGATTTACAAAACCCGATTTGAAAGAGTTTTTTCATGTTGGTCAGCCAGTTGCAGAAGGTAATATGCCATCAAATATTTTTCCTGCTGAAGTACCCGAGTTTGAGCAATATACAACCGAAGTTTACAAAACTTTTGAAAACACTGGAAAGACACTTTTGCGTGCAATTGCTTTATACTTAGGGCTTTCGGAAGATTTCTTTGAGGAAAAAGTACGTAATGGTGATAGTATTTTGCGTGCATTGCATTATTTTCCAATCGAAAACCCCGATGCTTTGCCCGAAGGTGCAGTGCGTGCTGCCGCTCATGGTGATATAAATTTAATCACGCTTTTGATGGGAGCATCGGCCGATGGCTTGGAAGTTTTGCGTTTGGATGGAAAATGGATTGCCGTAACGGCATTACCTGACCAAATAGTTATCAACGTGGGCGATATGCTCGACCGTCTGACGAATCATAAGCTAAAATCGACCATTCACCGAGTGGTAAATCCACCACGTGAAAAAATGAAAACCTCACGTTTTTCGATTCCATTCTTCATGCACCCACGAGGAGATATGGATTTGACTTGTTTAGAATCTTGCATTGATGCCGAAAATCCACGTCGTTACGAAAACATGACGGCGGGCGAGTTTTTGGCCGAACGTTTACGTGAATTAGGGTTCAAGAAGTAATTCAGAATTATAACCGCTAAGGTTCACGAAGATAATATTTTACATATCTTAGTGAATCTTAGCGGTTAAAAACAAAAAGCTATGGCCAAAACTCGTCAGATTCGTTATATCATTTTCTTGAAAGACGTACTGATACTTGCTCTCACTTGTTTTGGTGGGCCGCAAGTGCATCTGACGATGTTTTTGGATAGATTGGTAAAAAAACACAACTACATCTCCGAAGCCGAAATCCTTGAACTTCAAGCCCTTTGTCAAGTACTTCCCGGCCCAACTTCGACTCAAACTATCACCGCTATTGGTTTTCGCTTGGGTGGAGCAAGTTTGGCGTATCTCACGCTTCTGGTTTGGATTTTACCAGGAACGTTGCTGATGACTTTAGCCGCTTTGGGAGTTACTTACGTAGAAAAAGACCAACTCACAAACCTCACTCGTTTCATTAAACCAATGGGCGTGGCTTTCATTATTTTTGCTGCTTTTTCGATTGGCGTGAAAGTAATTAAGACAAAAATGAGCCTTGTTTTATTGCTATTGGCAGCGGTAGCAGCTTTCGTATTTCCCTCACCGTACATTACGCCGATTTGGATTTTATTGGGCGGGCTTGCTACTTCACTTAAATTTGACCAGCACGAAAAAATGGAAAAACAACCCATCAAAATCGAATGGTCGAATTTTGTTCTTTGGCTGGGTGTCTTTATGTTTTCGGTGTTTTTGGGAAAAATAACCAATGATTTACCCGTCAGACTTTTTGAAAATTTTTATCGAAATGGAAGTTTGGCTTTTGGTGGTGGACATATCTTAAAGCCTTTACTTTACAACGAATTTGTAGAATTTAAGCATTATTTATCGGCTGATGAGTTTCTGTCGGGCGTTGCCATTGTTGAAGTTGCCCCCGGGCCTGTTTTTTCTATTGCGGCTTTTGTTGGTGCATTATCCATGCGTGAGTGGGGAACCAGCGGCGAAATTTTGGGGAGTATTGTTTCGTCAGTAGGGATTTTTCTTCCTGGTACATTTCTGATATTTTTTGTGATACGTTTTTGGAATGAACTCAAAAAATATCGAGGAATTAGGGCTTCGCTCGAAGGCATCAATGCAGCCAGTACTGGTCTGACGGCGGCGGCGGCTTTATCGCTCTATCGACCAATGGCCACCGATTTAGTTGCTAATTTGACAATTATTCTTACGCTCATTTTGCTCCAAACTCGCCTTGTGCCTACCTATATTATTATTATTATTGGCTTGTTTTTGGGTTGGGTGATTATTTAGAAAATGTGTGACATGGGAAGCAAAATATTCAATCATTCTAACGTTGCGAACGAGCGGAGAACTGCTTTAACATTGGCTTTAACAACAATTAACAATCTTTTCTTCACCCTCCTTTCAAAGATTTGCCGTAAATTGCATTATTATTTGTGAAACGAATCTACTGATTCGTTTACAGTACACCGCTATTTTAGTTTTTGAATATTTAGATGAACAAAAAACATATATTTATAACATTGTTATTCTCAATAATATGCGGCTTTTCTTACGCCCAAATTCTTGATGATTCTACGAAGCAAGTTTATAGCACAAAAACCGTTAAATACATCCTCGAAGACGATATTCTGAACAATCGAAAAACATCTTATAACCCTGACACAATACTGACAAATTTTCATTTATTCGATTTTAACCTTCGTAGCGGGCAACTTTATCAAGATTTAGGAAATATCGGAACGGCTATTAAACCGCTATTTTTTACTCCAACTACCGATATTGCTAAAAATTTAGGCTATTCAACCTACGGTGCGTATGCCTTTGATGTCCAAAAAACTACATATTTCAACACAAAATCGCCATACACGAACGTAAATTACGTGCAGTCGGGCGGAGGTACTGGTATTATGCACTTTACTCATTCGCAGAATATCAAACCCCGACTCAATGCCACGCTTGATGTAAGGCGTTTGTCGTCATCAAAGCAATACGGAGCTCCGCAGACTCGTGAAGAGCGTTTGGTAGATAGTTGGGCAGTGATGCTTCACGCAAATTATGAGTCGAAAAACGAAAAATATATTGTTCTTGGAAGTTATAATCACTTCAATCATGCTCCGTTGGAACAGGGCGGAATTCAGCCATTAAACGATAGCAGTACTTTTGTGGCCGAAAATAGTCTGGGAAATTACCGAGATTTTCTTTCAAAACTTAAAGGAGCTGCATCAAGAGATTGGCGAAATGAAGTACACGTTTATCACCAATATAAACTCACCAATGGCTTTCAGATTTATCATATTTTAGATTATCAGAAACGCCGAGATTTATATACTGACGTGAATTTCGGTGCAAGTTCTTCCTCAAATTACTTTGTGACTCCGAAAAATGTAACAGACACTCTTTCGATGGATTTACGCTATAATTTGCTGGAAAATAAGTTCGGAATCAAAGGTATTTACAAAGGTTTTGCTTACCGAACATATTTACGTCAGCGATTCTACACAATGAAATCTGACTCAGGGAATTATCTCCCCAATAAGCTAAATACCGAAACGCTCGTGGGCGGTTGGGCAAATTATTTCTTTCCTGATAGTGTCAGGAGGGTGTATGCTGAAGCTGAAATCGGAGCAGTTAACACACTGGGAAACCTCAGGTTACAAGCTGAATATTTAAGTCCCCGAATAAAGGCAGGAGTGTCGGTTTTGAGAGTGCCACCAAATATTTTAGATGAGAAATTTTCAAGTATTGCTTACGACTGGGACAAAACGCTGGCAAAAACTTTTACAACTAACCTTTATGCTTTGACCAGTCTGAAAAAAGGAAACTTTGTGCTTTCGCCAAGTGCCTATAATTCACTCATTACCAACTATATATATTACAATACTAAAGCCCAAGTAAGACAAGATTCTTCAGCAATCAATGTTTTGAGAGTGGGGTTGGGCATAGAATATCGTTGGAAAAGATTATTGATTGCCAATCAGTCTTATTACACTGCCAATACCGCCGAAAACAGATTGCCAACGCCCAAATTTGCCAATAATACAACGATTGCTTACGAATTTATTTACGCCAAAGTCTTGCGTATCAATGCGGGAGTTGAGATTTACTATCGTTCGGCATATTTTGCTAATAATTATATGCCGCTGACTCGTCAGTTTTTCTTGCAAGACGGACAAAAAGTTTGGGGAACACCAGTGGCCGATGTTTTTGCCGACTTAAAAATAAATAAAGTCAGACTTTTCTTTAAATTTGCTCACGTAAATCAAGGTCTTCCGAGTAATGGATACTACGTAAGCTCAACTTACCCAGGTTTGAGACGAACTTTTTTTCTGGGAGTAAATTGGCCGCTTTTTGATTGAAAGTAAAGAATAAATAGAGGTAGAACAACTTTCTAAGTTGTTTGTTACGGACACAGAACAACTTAGAAAGTTGTTCTACAAATTAGTTATGGTGAAAAAAATGAAAATTACACTTATATTTCTTCTTACTTCTCTTACTCTCTCCTGCAATTCTGAAAAAAAAGTAGAACAAGCCTCCTTTGATTTTTCTCCGACCGTAAAAATCCTAAAAGAAACTCCGAAAACTTTCCCAAAGCAAGAAACACCCAAAAATATTGTCATTCCCACTGGAATGGTCTATGTTTCAGGCGGATTTACCCAAATCGGAACAACCGATGGAATGGATTTTGAACGCCCCATGTTTTGGGTAGAAGTAAAGCCTTTTTTCATGGATATTTCGCCTGTAACGGTGGCTCAGTTTCGTGAATTTATTAAGGCAACAAAATATAAAACCTATGCCGATAATTTTGGAGACGGTGGCTTTTTTGATAATGAAACTAAAGGTTGGACACTAAAAAAAGGAGCAAATTGGGAATATCCTTTGGGGAGAAATCAGCCCAAAGCACCTGATAATCATCCAGTTACGCAAGTATCTTGGTATGATGTCGAAGCCTACGCCAAATGGGCAGGAAAACGATTGCCTTCAGAAATAGAATGGGAACACGCCGCTCGAAATGCTGTAAACGCCCGAAATATTTATCCATTCGGCAATGAAATTGTCAAAAACGGAAAACCCCTTGCCAATACTTGGAATGGTGTTTTTCCTGACTATAACAAAAATACTGATGGCTTTTTTTACACGTCACCCGTCGGGCATTTTGGGAAAACTCCGCTTGGTTTGACCGATATGACAGGAAATGTATGGCAATGGTGCGATAATTGGAAAATTAATTATGCCGATGTTGCAATCGGAATAATGCCAACTGACACACTCGAAAAAGTACAGAAAGGCGGCTCATTTCTTTGTGAACCAGGTTGGTGTCATGGCTACCGAGTTTCGGGACGCTCTTTTACTTCACCCGAAACTTCGTTGATGCACGTTGGTTTTCGTTGCGTAAAATAGACTTACTCTATCAATTTTAAAGAGAAATGATTATTTCTTGCATAAAATTCGGCTTCATTTTTGCTTTATCGCTTATAAGGTCGGATATTTGCAAAAAAAGACCGCTACTGGATGTCTGCTGAATTAGTCATTTTAATCAATATATTGTTTTATTTATTCGGTTTTTCGTTTTTCTTGTATAAACGAAATCAACTGAGTGAGCAATCCATTGGTTTTCTTTCAATTACTATCAATTTTATCGGAGTATTATTTTCGATGGGTATTCGCATAAGCGATATTTCGGGCGATGTAATTACTTATCCGTGGTTTTATGTAGGTGATAATCTCTTCACGATTGATATTCTGCTCAACGACCTCACATATTTGATGTATTTCTTAGTGCAGTTTATAGCACTTTGGGTGCAAGTTTTCTCGCTAAAATATATGCAAGGCGACCCAAGTTTTGGGCGATATTATGCTTATCTCAATCTATTCATTTTGGCCATGATTGGCATCATCATTTCGGGAAATCTCTTGATGATTTTCATGTTTTGGGAATTGGTAGGCTTATGTTCATATTTATTGGTAGGTTTTTGGTACGAAAAAAAATCAGCGACTAATGCCGCTATGAAAGCCTTTTTGGTGAATAGAATAGGAGATATTGGCTTTTTTATAGGAATTTTGTTGGTTTACAGATATTTCGGTACGCTTGATGTTTCAATGATTGTTGAAAAAGCACAAACGATGTCAATGGCATCTTTGAATAGCCCGATAATGACAACTATCGGTTTATTACTTTTCTGCGGGTGTGTTGCCAAATCTGCCCAACTACCTTTGCAAGTTTGGCTTCCCGATGCGATGGAAGGGCCAACGCCAGTTTCGGCATTGATTCACGCTGCCACGATGGTTGCGGCGGGTATTTTTTTGATGGCCCGTATCACGCCAATTCTCTCGCCCGATACACTTCTCGTAATGGCCATTGTAGGAACGCTCACCATGTTTTTTGGGGCGTGTTCGGCACTTATTCAATATGATATTAAAAAACTTTTGGCCTTTTCTACCATTTCTCAATTAGGTTTGATGGTGGTCGGAATTGGAGTTGGGGCGGTCAATACAGCACTTTTTCATTTAGTGACGCACGCATTTTTTAAAGCAGGTTTATTCTTATCGGCTGGTGCGGTTATTCATCACATGCACCACGAGCAAGATATGCGTAAAATGGGCAATCTTCGCCGAGAAATTCCTATTATTTATTACACTTATACGATTTGTGCCGCCGCTTTGGCAGGAATTCCGTTTTTTTCAGGTTTTTTATCAAAAGATGCCATTATTGTGGCAGCTTTTGAATGGGCTTCGCATCAACCTAAGCAAATTTATTTTATCATTCCTGCGGTGTGTTTGGTAGTTTCGGGCATGAGTGCTTATTACATGATGCGACAAGTATTTTTGGTGTTTTTGGAGCGAGAAGATAATCCACTCGAACTGATTTCATCAAGTGCAAAGAGTTTGTACAAAAACGTAGCGAAGCGTATCGAAGGAATCGTAAATGTTGAAGACGATGAAGAACGCCAACAAGCCGAAATCAGACACGCCGAAGAAGGCGATTTACTTGATTTCTTATCAGAAATTGACCCAATGGAGCTTTCATCAATCGTTATGGCCATTGCTTCAATTGGTTTTGTGTTTGCTGTAAATCCGTTTTCGGCAGAAAGTAGTTGGTTTTTTAAAACCTTTCATCACGAAGCTAAAACCTATCAGTGGGTGGCTTACATTGCTATTTTGGTGGCACTAAATGGTGTGCTTTTGGGCTACATTTTTACAAAAGAGGAAAGTTATAAGCTTGATAATGAGGAGGTTGAGGCAAGAGGAACGATAGCAAGGTTTATATTTAATAATTATTATCTGAGCGAATTATACCAAATCATATTCATACAGCCATTGCTTTGGATAAGCCCAAAAATCAATCTTTTTGATAGAAAGATAATTGATGGAATTGTCAATTCGGTTGGCAGTTTGACCCTTGCTTTGGCTTCGTTGAATCATTGGTTTGAGCGAAATGTCGTTGACAGTTTTGTTGGCTCGGTGGCCAATACTACGGCAAAAATTGGTTCATATACTCGTCAAATTCAAAATGGTAAAGCCCAAACTTACATCATAACGATTTTTGTTTGTTTGGTTTTGATGATGATTCTCTTGCTTTTTTAGTCCACCGACAACGGTTGATAGACCATAGAAAAAGCTATTAGCACTGTCTGACAAAATTATCTTATAAAAAAATGTCGTCCATCGACTATTGACTGTCGTCCAATATAAATATGAATAATTTTTTACTTTCAACACTCATTTTTCTGCCCTTTGCTGGTTCGGTGATGGTGTTGCTATTGCCAAGCACTTACCGAGATTCATTCCGATGGATTTCGCTGATAGTGAGTGTCATTAATTTGCTCAATATTTTTACGCTTTACAATAGTTTTGATAAACAACTCTCTGATTATCAATTTGTTGAGCAACACGAATGGATTCGTATGAGTCTCGGAAATCTCGGCGTTCTTTCGATTGATTATTTACTGGGCGTCGATGGTATCAATATGCCGATGATTCTACTTTCGGGAATAGTTTTGCTGATTGGTTCGATTTCTTCGTTCACCATTGGTTATCGCCAAAAAGCTTATCATTCGCTCTATTTATTGCTTTCGGGCAGTATTATCGGTTGTTTTGTGGCACTTGATTTCTTTTTATTCTTCTTATTTTTCGAGTTTATGCTGCTCCCGATGTATTTCCTAATCGGAATTTGGGGAGGCGAACGCCGAGAATATGCCGCCATCAAGTTTTTTATTTACACATTGGTTGGCTCGATTTTCATTCTGATTGTAATGATTGGCCTGTCGATGTCGGTGCAAGATTCGTTTTTTTCACAAGAAACGGGCAGAACTGTTCATACCTTTGATTTTCGACAATTGACTGATTTTAAAAATTATATTCCTCATAGCATTTTGCATCCTGTCGAAAAGCAAATGATATTTGGAATGCCAGCCCGACTTTGTGCTTTTGTGCTGTTGATTGTAGGTTTCGGAATAAAATTACCTTCTGTACCTTTTCATACGTGGTTGCCCGATGCACACGTCGAAGCTCCAACGCCAGTTTCGGTGGTTTTGGCAGGAATTTTATTGAAAGTTGGAGCTTATGGATTTATTCGTATTGCTTATGGTTTCTTTCCCGATATAGCTTATCAGTTTACTTATATTGTAGCAGGTGCGGGAGTAATTTCAATTATTTATGGTGCTTACAATGCCCTTGCCCAAGCAGATTTGAAGAAAATGATTGCCTATTCGTCTATCTCTCACATGGGATTTGTGCTTTTAGGTTTGGCCTCAATGACCGTTGAGGGCGTAAATGGAGCAATTTATCAAATGTTTGGTCATGGATTGGTTTCGGCAATGCTATTTTTGGTTGCGGGAGTTATTTACGACCGAACGCACAACCGACTTATTGAAAATTTTAGAGGTTTATCGAGTGCGATGCCTTATTTTACTTTGGCGGTTACGGTTGCATTTTTTGGAGCTTTAGGTTTACCGACTTTGCCAGGTTTTATGGGTGAATTTTTTACAATTATGGGCGGTTTTCAGTCGAAAATTTTACCAGACTGGGTGTCGATGCTCGCTATGCTGGGAATCGTGCTTTCGGCTGGTTATTTCCTTTGGACATTGCAAAAAATGTTTTTCGGAACATTTTGGGCGAATCGCAACCAAGAAGAAAATATGGAAGACCTTGATTTCCGTGAAATGGTGATGCTTTATTCGCTCTCAGCCATATCAATTATTTTTGGAATTTTCCCAAGCCTAATTTTTGATATTTCAGGCGAATCAGTGAAGGCTTTTTTAAATGGGTTTTAAATTTTGCGGTTAGCTATTGGCGTTTAGTTTTTAGCTGTTTTATTTCATTCAATTTTTACTGGTGTTTCGCCAATCGCTAAAAGCTAATTGCTAAAAGCTAATAGCCAATATTCAATGCTCGAAAAATTATCACATATTCTCTTTAGTTCACGTGTACTATTGCCTGACTTACTCTTCGGAGTAGTGTTTTTGGTGATTGTAGCTGCTATTGCTTTTTCTCAAAAATTAGATGCTGAACGCACTTACGTACTTTTTAACGTACTTATAATCAGCGTTTTGATTAGTATTGGCTTTGTGTTCTATGCCTTTTTGGGTTTTTATAAACAATATTTCGAGTCGGGAAGTGTTCTTTTTGGGCAACTGATTTATTTAGATTCCGCCAGTTTATTCTTCAAACTTATTATTTCCATAGCATCGGTAGCGGTTTTGATTCATGTTTGGGTGGTTGGTTATAAAGTAGTAGGGGAGTTCTACGCTATTTTTATGGCTTTGGTTTGGGGATTGTTTATCATGACCATGACCACCAACTGGCTTATGCTTTATGTTTCGCTCGAAATGGTTTCTATTTGCTCGTATATTTTGGTAGTTTTTAACAAAGGAAAAGCCAATAGCGAAGCAGGTATAAAATATCTTTTGTTCGGGGCAACAAGTTCGGCTATCATGCTTTATGGTATTTCGTTGCTTTACGGAATGACAGGTACACTCAATTTCGTTGGACAAGAATTTGCTACTTTTTTAGGTCAAAATCCAACTTGGATTGCTCAAATTGCTGTTTTTATGACAATCGGAGGTTTGCTTTTTAAACTTTCAGCCGTTCCGTTTCATAGTTGGACACCCGATGTTTATGAAGCTACGCCAACGCCAATCGTAGCATTTTTGTCAATTGCACCAAAAGCGGCTGTTGTGTTGGTTTTGATTCGTCTTTTCTCTTCATTAAGTATAGATTTCCGCATGATAATGGCTGTTGTAATCATGGCTTCAATTACAATCGGAAATTTATCAGCTTTGTGGCAAACCAACACCAAACGAATGTTGGGGTATTCAACGATTGCCCATGCAGGCTTTATGCTGGTTGGTTTGTTGGCAACCAATACTATTGGAGTTCAATCAACGATTTTTTATATCGCTACTTATCTTTTTATTACGCTTGCTGCCTTTTTGTTGATAGATTTATTGGCCCTAAAAACCGAAAGCTACGAACTCGAAAGTTTGCGAGGTTTGGGGCAGGAAAATATATTCCTGGGCTTGGCGGCTGTGATAATTATGATAGCTTTGGTAGGTTTACCGCCAACCGTAGGTTTTACTGGAAAACTGCTTCTTTTTACTGCTTTATGGGAGTCTTACCAAACATCGGGCAGTAATATGCTGTTGATTGTCTTGATATTTGGTTTACTAAACACCGCTATTTCGATATTTTATTATATCAAAATTCCTTACTTTATGATTTTCAAAGAACCTAAAATTGGGGTTCGCTACTACCAAATCGGCTTTGTTCGTAAAGGCTTCTTGTTGATATTCCTGTTTTTTATCATCTATTTATTCATGCGTCCGAGTGGATTGATAAATCTAATTGAGAGTTTGAAATTGGCATAAATTAGCCTTTTTCAAAGAAAATATTTTCTTATATTTAGATAATGTAAACTCCCTTTACATTGCCTTAACATTCTCTTAAAACAAATAGAACTTTTTCTTTGCAAGGCACGTATATTCTTTAGAACTTTGCATAACCAATCTCCAAAAAATCTCAATGAGCGACGCAATTAAACACGAATGTGGCATTGCCCTTGTTCGTCTTCGCAAACCACTTCAATACTACATCGACAAATACGGTACGCCCCTTTATGGCATTCAACGATTGTACGTTTTAATGGAAAAACAATCAAATCGTGGCCAAGATGGAGCAGGAGTCGGTAATGTAAAACTTGATGTTGCCCCCGGCCATCGCTATATCAGTCGCTATCGTTCCGTTGAAAATCGACCAATTGTTGATATTTTCAATAAGATTAACGAAAAATACAAAGATGTTCTTCGCAATAATCCTGACAAATTTAAAAATGCCGAATGGTTGCAAGAAAATGTAGCTTATTCGGGCGAAGTTTGGCTCGGACACCTTCGCTACGGTACACACGGCAAGAACGAAATTGAAAATTGCCATCCGATGTTGCGTCAGAGCAACTGGCGTAGCCGAAATATGTTGGTAGCAGGAAATTTCAATATGACCAACGCCGAAGAACTTTTCCATAAATTAGTAAAGTTGGGTCAGCACCCGAAAGACTTGGGAGATACCGTAACCGTAATGGAGAAAATCGGACATTTCCTCGACGAAGAAAACCAAAGAGTATTCGACCGCTTCAAAGGCATCTACGAAAACCCCGCCCTCTCTGATATTATAGAAGATAACATGGATTTACCAAGAGTACTGCATCGTGCGTGCCGTGATTTCGACGGTGGCTATGCAATGGCTGGTGTGACAGGTTTCGGTGCTTCGTTTGTGGTGCGTGACCCTGCGGGAATTCGCCCAGCTTACTATTGGGCAAATGATGAAGTTGTGATTGTAGCTTCCGAAAAAACTGCCATAAAAGCGGCTTTCAATGCCAATTATGATGATATTAAGGAAGTTCAGCCAGGAAATGCTTTGATTATTGATAAGCATGGCGAATACAACGAGTTTCAGATAATGAAACCATTGGAGAAAAAATCGTGTAGTTTTGAGCGAATTTATTTCTCACGAGGTTCTGACCCGCAGATTTACGAAGAACGTAAAAAATTGGGTCAATTATTGATTCCTCAGATTTTGGAAGAAATCAATTATGACCTCGAAAATACCGTTTTCTCATACATTCCAAACACAGCCGAAAGTGCATTTTTCGGAATGGTGGAAGGCTTAGAGCAATATTTGGCCGATTGGCGTTTAAAACGCATCACTGAAGGCAATATGTCGCCCGAAGAAATTAAGAAAGTTTTATCTTTCCGTCCAAGAATTGAAAAATTAGTTTCGAAAGATGTGAAACTCCGTACATTCATTACAAACGATGATGAACGTGATGAAATGGTTTCGCACGTCTATGAAATGACTTACGAAGTTGTGCGTAAAGGTATCGACACCGTAGTTTTGATTGATGATTCGATTGTGCGTGGAACAACCCTCGAGAAGAGTATCTTGAAAATGATTGACCGTCTTGGGCCGAAAAAAGTAATCATTGTTTCCTCAGCTCCGCAGATTCGTTACCCCGATTGTTATGGTATTGATATGTCGAAAATGAAAGAATTTGTGGCATTTAGAGCGATGCTTGATTTACTTCGCCAGAACGGTATTGAGTACATGAAGCAGGAAGTGTACGCCCAAAGTGTCGGTGCTCTGCAAACTGACAATGCTTATGATGAGAATTTTGTGAAACAGTTATACAATAAATTTACTGACGAAGAAATTTCGCAGAAAGTTGCCGAAATTGTAACACCTGAAAATATGAAAGCAGAGGTTTCGATGATTTATCAGACAGTTGAGAACCTTCACAAGGCTTGCCCGAATCATATCGGAGACTGGTACTTCACAGGAAATTATCCAACTCGTGGCGGAAATAGAGTGGTGAACCGTGCGTTCGTAAACTTTATGGAAGGCAAATTGGTGAGAGCATATTAGTAAGTATTTACGAATTACGATTTAAGAATGATTTTGTTTAACATAGAATGAATAAAATCGTCATTCGTAAATCGTACTTCGTAAATCGGTTTATTTTTTCTTCTTTTTTGGTAATGTAAAAACGTTGTTTGTAACTTCTTGCATACCAATTCCTCGTAACAAATCTATAATATTTATAGTTTCATTAGAGATGGGCATTGCTGGTGTCGATGGAATGGATGAAGTATTCATTGTATTTGGAGTTTTGTAATTGCTCAGCAAAGTTAATGCACAAAGCGAATATTCGCAAAATGATTTAATATTTATTTTAGTAAATATTTATTATACGGTAAACTTCGCTTACGTACAGTTTTTGATTGATACTTTTGTTTACATTTTATTAAAATATCAACCCCTTAATATAATTCATCAATGAAAAAACTACTATTTATTTGTATTGTAGCTCTATTTAGCCAGTCGCTGCAAGCACAAGAAGCTTCTGATGCAAAAGCCATCGAAATTGCCGATAAGGTAATGGCAGCAATGGGTGGCAAAAAAGCTTGGGACGAAACTCGCCATATCACATGGAATTTTTTCGGTGCAAGAACGCTCACTTGGGACAAATGGACTGGCAATGTAAGAATTGATTTTCCGAGAGATAAGTCAGTGATTTTGATGAATATTAATACCGATACTGGAAAAGTTTTTAAGTACGGAGCTGAACAAACGGCCGCCGATTCGGTTAAGAAATATATGAAGTCGGGTAAAGGTGCTTGGATAAATGACTCATATTGGCTAACAATGCCATTCAAATTAAAGGATAATGGCGTGACGCTCAAATATTTGGGCGAAGACAAAACCGAAGCAGGTAAAGAGGCGTATTTATTGCAGATGACTTTCAAGGAAGTGGGCAATACGCCAAACAATATGTACAAAGTTTGGGTTGAAAAAGAAAGTAATTTATTGACTCAGTGGGCTTATTTTGCAAAATCAACTGACGAGAAGCCAGGTTTTATTCGCCCATGGACAGAATATAAATTTTACGGAAAAATTGTCCTTTCAGGCGAGCGTGGCGACCGTGACCTAACAGAAATTAAGGTTTTTGAGGCTTTACCAGAATCAATTTACACTGATTTCAAAAAGCCTGATTTCAGCAAAGCAAAAGATTACAATAAGAAAAAAGATAAAATAGAGTTTTAAATTAAGAATTAAGACGGGGTCGCCCGAGCGATTAAGAATTAAGAATTTGAAGTTTTAGATTTTTATTCTACATTATTAATTCTACATTATTTGAAGAAATGGTTGGAAAAACAGGTGTTTTGATAGTGAACTTGGGTACGCCAGATAGTCCGAGTGTGCCAAATGTAAGAAAATATTTGAGAGAATTTTTGATGGATGGTCGAGTGATTGACTTTCCATTTATTCCTCGTTGGATGCTGGTCAATTTAATTATTGCACCATTTCGTTCACCAAAATCTGCCAAAATCTACAAAGAATTATGGACAGAAAATGGTTCACCACTAAAAATCTACGGCGAAGCCAACGAAAAGCAACTGCAAGAGGCTTTGGGCGATGAATATGTGGTGAAATTGGCGATGCGTTATCAAAGTCCGAGTATTGAGTCGGGTTTGAAAGCATTGCAGAAAATAGGCGTGAGCAATATCGTTGTGATTCCATTTTTTCCGCAATATGCTTCGGCTACAACTGGTTCAGTTTACGAAGAAGTGATGCGAATTGTGACTAAATGGCAAGTGATTCCTGAAATTAAGTTTCTCAACTATTTCTATAATCATCCAAAGTTTATCAATGCTTTTGCCGAAATGGGTAAAAAGCATCTCGAGGCGAATGATTACGAACACGTGATTTTTAGTTATCATGGTATCCCTGCACGTCATATCCGCAAAGGAGATTGTACTGGAAATACTTGTAAACTTGGTTCGTGTTGTGAGTCAATTACAGCCATGAATCAGCACTGTTATCGTGCGGAATGTTTTGAAACAACTCGTCTTTTGGTTAAAGAATTGGATTTGAGAGAAGGAACTTATACAACTTGTTTCCAGTCAAGACTCGGCCGTGAAACCTGGATTCAGCCTTATACTGAGGATGTTGTAAAAGGTTTTTCTAAAAAAGGAATCAAAAAAGTCTTGGCATTTTCGCCAGCTTTCGTAGCCGATTGTTTAGAAACTACGCTTGAAGTTGGAGAAGAATACAAAGAATTGTTTGAAGAAAATGGCGGTGAACACTGGCAATTAGTAGAAAGTTTAAATGATTCCGATGCTTGGATTGAGCTGTTGGTTGATTTAGTGAAAGAAAAACAAGGTATGATTGCGTAAAAAATGGAAATAGGAATTGATAGTTTTGCGGCGGTTTTGAAAAATAACCAAGGCGACACGATAAGTAGCGAACAGTCGATAAGAGAATTGTTGGAAAGAATTGAAAAGGCCGACGAAGTTGGATTGGATGTTTTTGGTATTGGCGAACATCATCGCAAGGAATTTCTCGATTCGGCTCCAACAATGATTTTGGCCGCTGCTGCCGCTCGAACCAAACGTATAAAATTGACAAGTGCTGTTACGGTGTTGAGTGCGATTGACCCCGTAAGAGCATTCCAAAATTTTGCTACGCTTGATTTAATCTCACAAGGTCGTGCTGAAATGGTAGTTGGGCGTGGGTCATTTACTGATGCTTTTCCGCTATTTGGTTTAAAACTGGAAGATTATGACGAACTTTTCATTGAAAAATTAGACCTTTTACTCAAAATTAGAGAGAATGAGGTGTTGAGTTGGAAAGGAAAGTTTCGTCCAGCATTGTATAATCAAGCCATTTATCCAAGACCATTGCAAGAAAAATTGCCAATTCGGATTGGTGTGGGTGGCACTCCGCAATC
>JBKBSS010000278.1:0-4234 GCA_046291385.1 Emticicia sp.
AATTTCATGGATATTAAACTCAAATCTCAGCTCCGAAAAATTACAACTTTTATTTTTGATGTTGATGGCGTTCTGACCGACGCAACAGTTATTGCTCTTCGTGGTGGCGAATTGGCACGTGTATTTAATGTAAAAGATGGCTACGCTCTCGGAAAAGCCATTCGTTCGGGTTTTAGAGTTGCAATTATTTCGGGCGGAAAAGAAGAAAGTATCAGAGAAAGGCTCTCGCCTTTGGGCATTAAAGATATTTTTCTGGGCGTAAATACCGACAAAAAATTAAGCGTTTTTGATAAATATATTGCGGATAATAATCTTTCGGCCGATGAAATTGTATTTATGGGCGATGATTTACCCGATTGGGAAATTATGAAACACCGAGAGGTTTTGTCTGCTTGCCCAGCCGATGCCGTTGAGGAAATTATTGAAATTGCAGCTTTTAATTCAACTCGTAAAGGTGGCGATTGTGCCGTGCGTGAAGTAATTGAGCTGGTAATGAAAGAACAAGGTAAATGGATGAAGATTTTTTAAAATAGAAAGTATCTCACATTACCTTCGACTTCGCTCAGGCAACGTGAGATACTTTTACAAATCATAATTTACATGAAACGTCGAGAATTTATGAATCTAACTGCCACGGGTGCTTTGCTTTCGTCAATCGAAACGCTGGCACAAGAAAAACTATTGGTATCAAGTGCAGACCCCAAATTTCAACTAAAAATAATGGCTACTAATTGGGGCTGGGAAGATTCGCTCGATGCGTTTTG
This sequence comes from Emticicia sp., assembly GCA_046291385.1. Lineage (GTDB taxonomy): Bacteria > Bacteroidota > Bacteroidia > Cytophagales > Spirosomataceae > Emticicia. Next base: position 765 of record JBKBSS010000278.1, read on the forward strand.
TGCCGCTGCCAAGAAAGAAGGTTACGATGGTATCGAAATGTGGTGGCCAAACGAAGCCAAAGACCAAAAAGAGCTTTTTGCAGCACTCGAAAAACATGATTTAGAAATTGGCTATCTCTGCGGTTCTGGAGATAAAGACCCAGCTATAAACCTCGAAAGTTTCAAAAAAGTTATTAATGCCGCCTCAACGCAGTCGGCCAAGAAACCTTTATATATTAATTGTCATAGTGGGAAAGACTTTTTTACTTACGAACAAAGTAAACTTTTCATTGACCACACGACCGAAGCTACTGCCAAGACTGGAATAAAAATTTGCCACGAAACCCACCGTGGACGCATCATGTTTGCGGCTCATATTACTCGAAATTTTATTGAGAAAAATCCTGCTTTGCGTCTGACGCTTGATATTTCTCACTGGTGCAATGTGCATGAGTCTTTGCTCGAAAACCAAGCCGAAACCGTTGCAATAGCATTGGAAAAAGTAGAACACTTACACGCACGCATTGGGCATCAGGAAGGCCCGCAAGTCAACGACCCAAGAGCTCCCGAATGGGAAAGTGCCGTAAAAGCACACCTTGCATGGTGGGATAAAGTTTTGGAAAGAAAAATAAAAGCTGGCGAAACAATGACTATTTTAACCGAGTTTGGCCCACCAAACTATTTGCCGACATTACCTTACACCCAACAACCCGTAGCAGACCAATGGGCAATAAATGTGTATATGATGCAATTGCTCAGAAAACGATATTTGCGATAAAAGAAGACCGAGCTATCTAAAGATTGGTAGCTCGGTATCTGTCGTTCACAGAAAACAAGAAAGCACATGAATCCTTTCAATATTTAAAAAAAACTACTAATCAACCTTTTAATTCTCTGATTTATAACTTCTGTGTTTCATCATTAAAACAAGCCTTATCATAAATCAGAAATAACCATTCATGTAAATCTTGGATAATATCTGCCGACTTGCTGTACGTTTGCCACGCTTTCGCTCAGAAATTATTTCAAAAACAAAGCATAAACTATATCTAAACCGTCAGAAAACCATGTTTTTAGTCGTTATCGGAGTTATTGTTTTGATAGTGGCATTTGCTATCAATACTCCTTCCTTACAATTTTCTCGTTTTTCTCGCCCGCTCAAATTCGTGGGTATTATTATCATTATTTTAGGTTTTGCTTCTTCGGCCGTCAAGCAAATTGATGCTGGTCGAGTTGGTGTACAAGCACTTTTCGGGAAAGTTCAAGAAGGCACACTCACGAGTGGATTGAATTTTATTAATCCCTTAGTTGATGTGACCGAATTCGACACACGCACCCAAAATTACACCATGTCGGGCGTGCATGACGAAGGCAAACAAGCAGGCGATGATGCCATTAGAGTTCTTTCGTCAGATGGACTCGAAGTTGTGATTGACCTAACAGTACTTTACCGAGTTCAGCCCGACCAAGCCCCCACCATTCTACGCAAAATTGGGGCAGACTATGAAGACGTAATTGTGCGTCCGATTACCCGTACTCGTATTCGTGATATTTCGGCTTACTATGAAGCAGTAGCTTTGTATTCGACCAAAAGAGACGAATTTCAAGGTAAAATCTTTAAAGCAATTGAAGCAGATTTTAAGGCCAGAGGTTTGGTTTTAGAGCAATTGCTCGTCAGAAACATTAATTTGCCAGAATCGGTCAAGAAAACAATTGAGTCAAAAATTAATGCCGAACAAGAAGCACAAAAAATGCAGTTTGTATTGCAGAAAGAAAAACAAGAAGCCGAACGTAAGCGTGTAGAAGCCCAAGGTATTTCGGATTATCAAAGAATCATCACTACGACTTTGACCGACAAACAATTACAGTACGAAATGATTAAGGCTCAAAAAGAAATTGCTACATCGCCCAACTCGAAAGTAATTATTATGGGAGGAAAAGGAAATACGCCAATAATGATAAATGATAAGTAGATTTAGCTTGAAAGCGTAAAAACAAAAATGCCTCGCAGATTGTGCGGGGCATTTTTTGTTGACCGTTAGTTGTGCAACATGATATAAAAACGCCAAACATATAGCTAAAGTTTCATGCTTGAAAAATTATTCGATTATTTTTCAAAAAAGATTTATTTTTACGTTCTTATCCATTAATTCTATCATTAAATTCCATGCGTCAGTCAATTATTTACGAAGTAACTGTAAATTATATTGGCTCGTTGAGCGAAGTTCGGAAACGTGAGCCTTTTGTGGTTTACTTTTCAAATCTCAAACGAGCCATTGAGTGCGTACAAAGCAATTTAGCTGTAAATGGCTGGGAACAAAAAAAGATAAATTATACCGCAGTTTATCGGACTCTCAAAGTAAAAAATAAATTTGTGTGCGATTTCGATGCCATGAAAGTGAAGTTTTTTCAGATTATTATTACAGCAAAAAATCTTAATCCTTTATTGACAACTTTGGGAATTGATGAGTTTCCTACTACCAAAAAATAAGACATGAGTAAACGATTTTAGGAACGGTTCGCCGTTGCGATAAAAGATTCCCTTTCTCTTGATTTTTACGATTCTTTTTAAAAAAATTAAATTTTTTCTTTACTTTGTGCAATTAATACTTTAATCTAAAACCTGACCTAATGCAGTTTTCAAAACCTAAACTGACCTTTGCACAAATCATCAATATGAATGTCGGATTCTTTGGCATTCAATATAGTTTTGGTCTTCAACAAAGTGCTGTTAATCCAATTTATGACTTCTTGGGGGCAAGTCCCGACGAAATTCCGTTATTAAACTTGGCAGGCCCAATGACTGGGCTTTTAATTCAGCCGATTATTGGGGCGATGTCCGACAAAACTTGGTCGCCTCGATTTGGTCGTCGTAAACCTTATTTTTTCATTGGAGCTTTAATGTGCAGTTTAGCACTTTTATTTTATCCATTCAGCAGTTCGTTGTGGATGGCGGCAAGTCTTTTATGGATTTTGGATGTGGGCAATAATACTGCAATGGAGCCTTATCGGGCATTTATTGCTGATAAACTCGACGCTTCGCAGCAACCAACTGGCTTTCAGGCACAAAGTTTTTTTACTGGTTTGGGGCAAACATTAGTAAATCTTTCGATTTTCGCCTTTCCGATGATTTTCTTAGGCACAACTGGCTCTTTGCCAACTTGGGTTTATGCTTCTTTCTTTTTGGGGGCAATTTGCTCGATTGGCTCGGTTTGGTGGAGTATGCGAACAACCGCCGAAATTCCGCCGAGTACCGAAGAATTGGCCGAAATGAAAGCCTCGCCGATGAATATTCTCACGCCATTTGTTGATATTCCGCAAGCAATTCGAGATATGCCCAAAGTTATGTGGCAATTGGCTTTGGTTTATTTATTTCAATGGTATGCTTTGTTTTGCTACTGGCAAAATTCTTCAAAAAGCATTGCACAATCGGTTTGGAAAACTACGACTTATCAAGACAACCCTGTTTATAATGAAGCAGTTAGCTGGAC
>JBKBSS010000279.1:0-4231 GCA_046291385.1 Emticicia sp.
TTGAAGATAACGAAGGCGAGTGGCAAGAAAATAATGCAGGAAATCATTCGATGGAAATTGGCGTTGGTCGCTTGCCAGTAAAAACTGTTGAAGAAGCAAAAATTGCGGTTGATAAACTCATTTATTATGCCCGAACGCAACGAACAGCAGGCAGTTGGCGGAGAAAAATTAGTTTTGTGGCCGACGATGGAGATTTTAATATCCATCAACAAGATGCTGATGATATTTCGGAAGTGACATTAAAAACTTCTAAAGACCTGATTATCAACAAAATATACTTGGATGCTTTTCCGCAAATTGCTACGGCAAACGGAGCAATTTCGCCCGAAGTGAATAAAGCTTTGAATAAAAGTGTTAATGAAGGTGCTTTGATAATCAATTATAGCGGTCACGGCGGCACTGATGGCTGGACAGAAGAGAAAGTTTTGACACGAGAGCAGATTCAAAGTTGGCGAAATTTGAATAATATGCCACTTTTTCTGACCGCAACTTGTTCGTTCGGGCGTTTCGATGACCCAGGAAATGTTTCGGGTGCAGAAATGGCAATGCTGAGTCCAAAAGGGGCGGCAATTGGCTTGCTTACTACTACTCGACCTGTTTATTCTAACACAAATTTTTTATTAAATAGTGCTTTCTATCAAGCATTTGCGTTAAAAAACACGAATCCAAATCTACGATTGGGTGACATTTTTAGAATCACCAAGAACAATTCAATGAGCGGAGTTTTCAATCGAAACTTTTCTCTTGTCGGCGACCCTTCGATGCAACTTGCTTATCCTACCGATAAAATTATCTTGAGTAAAATAAACGGTACTTCGCCCGACAAACAAATTGTAAAGGCCCTTTCAAAGGTTAATTTGGAAGGAGAAATCATTAATTCGACCGATGGTTTAAAGAAAAACAACTTCAACGGAAAAATTCTCGTCTCTGTCTTTGACAAGCCTTCGGAAGTCAGTACGCTCGGACAAAAAACTACTAAATTTCGTTATAAAACTTACCGAAATCAGATTTTTGAAGGTTTGGCTGAGGTGAGAAACGGAGCATTTAAAGTTACATTCATTGTTCCGAAAGACATCAATTATCAACTCGGGGCGGGGCGTGTAAATTTCTACGCTATTTCGACTGATAGCACGCTTGATGCTTCGGGAAGCTACAATGATTTGATGATTGGCGGCAGCGAAACAAATATTCTGAGCGATACGAAAGCTCCTGAGATTAAGCTTTCGATTAATGAAAACAACTTACTCGAAGCAGAGATTTCGGACGAAAACGGCATCAATATTTCTCAAGCAGGTGTTGGTCACGAAATGATTTTAACATTGAATGACACACTACAAATCATTGCAAATCAGCACTTTACAAGTGAGGATGATTATACGAAAGGAGTAGTAAAATATAATTTCGGAAAGTTGCCTGCGGGACAGTATACCGCTAAATTAAAAGTTTGGGATACCTATAATAATTCGGCCGAAGAAACGTTAAAGTTTGTAGTAGAAAATGAAAAAATAAAGATTTTAAAGGCATACAACTACCCAAACCCTGTTGAAAATAGTACCAACTTTTATATTGAACATAATGCCGAAAATCAAGATTTGACCTTTACTCTGGCGGTTTTTGATGGTGCAGGAAAGCAAGTTTTTAAGCAAACCGAAACCTGTTACCTTTGCGACAAATCTTTGAATATTGGCATGAAAATTGAACCTAAAAACTGGAAAACTGGCACATATTTCTACCGTATTTCTGTTGATTCTGTCTCCGAAAAAAGTACCTCATCATTTTCTGGCAAAATGGTTTTTTGGAAGTAATCAAGAAAATAAGTTATATTTGACCTCGTAAAACTAAAGACCAAAACATATTCTGAACCGATAAGTACCCTTTAAGAGGGTAGAATATTAAAAAATCTCACATGAAACGCAAATTAGTAGCCGCTTTGGCAAGTGTAGCTTTAATAAATTCCTTGACCAGTCAGGCACAAAATAATAATAGAGTTTTTTCAACTTTGGTTCCATTTCTTACAATCTCACCAGATTCAAGAGCGGCAGCAATGGGCGATGCAGGTGTGGCTTCTTCACCAGATGCAAACTCAATCTACTGGAATACTGCCAAGTTGGTTTTTGTTGACAAAAATCTCGGCACAACTGTCTCCTATGTCCCTTGGTTACGTGATTTAGTTGACGATATGGGTTTACTCAATGCGGGTATGTTCAAAAAAATCGACAAAAATTCTGCTTTTGGGGTTTCAATGACCTATTTTAATCAAGGCGAGATTCAGTTTACAACCGCCACAGGCCAGCCAAATGGAACATTTCAATCGAGAGACATGAATATTACGGCGGGTTATTCTCGTAAAATTGGCCGAGATTTTTCGACGGGTATTAACATCAAATATATCAACTCAAATTTGATTGGTAATCAAGTAGTAAATAATATTGCGAGCAAGCCAGCCAACAACGTGGCAGGTGATTTATCGTTTTTCTATACCAACGAAAAACCAAGTGCAAAAAATAAAGACCGTGGCACGAGATACTCGGCAGGTGCGGTTATTTCAAATATTGGTGGAAAAATGAACTATGGTCGTGGAGCGTTTTATATACCAACAAATTTGAAAGTCGGTGGTGCTATCAACTTAAAAATTGATGCTCATAACCAATTCAACTTTTTATTAGATGCCAATAAATTATTAGTCCCGACACCCCCATTACGAGTCAATGGTGTAATTATAAAAGGAAAAGACCCAGAAACAACAGGTGTAATTTCAGGTATTTTTGGTTCATTTTCTGATGCCCCTGATGGCTTTAAAGAAGAACTGAGAGAAGTCTCCCTCTCAACGGGTGTTGAGTATTTGTACAATGATTTTTTTGCAATTCGTGGGGGATATTTTATTGCAAGTAATCTTAAAGGTGGACAGAAATATGTGACAACTGGTTTAGGTTTTAAAGTTAGCAATTATAACCTTGATTTGGCTTATTTAGTACCAACTTCACAAGGTAGTCCATTGGCAAACACTTGGAGAATTTCTTTAATTTTTGATTTAGATGCGAAGAAAGTAAGTAATCCAACGGAAGTTCCGACTGAAAATCAGTAATCAGTTATTAGAAATTAGTTGCTGACTAATCATCCAACTGATAGCTAAAAAGTATAATTTTCATTTCTGGGTTTGCCGTTTCTTGAAAAACCACCAAATTTCATCCCCAAATATTGGTTTTATCTAAAAAAACGAACGAGCCATATCATGTATAGTGATATGGCTCGTTGGGAATAGTCTTCTCGAAAAATTATTGATAGGCGACAGCCGTTTGTTTTTGAGTTCCGAGGTTTTCGATACCCAGTTCCACTACATCGCCTGCTTTTAAGTACCTTGGTGGTTTAAAACCAAGTCCCACGCCCGCTGGTGTACCCGTTGAGATTACATCGCCTGGTAGTAAGGTCATAAATTGACTTAAATAACTTACTATCACAGGAATATCAAAAATCATATCATCAGTATTTGAATCTTGTAGTAGTTCTCCATTTAGTTTGAGCCACAAATCAAGTTTTTGAGGGTCGCCAACTTCATCTATCGTTGCTAAAAAAGGGCCTAATGGTGCAAATGTATCACAGCTTTTGCCTTTTACCCATTGTCCGCCACGCTCCAACTGAAACTCACGCTCGCTATAATCATTGTGCAAGCAATAGCCCGCAATATAGCCCATGGCATCTTCTTTTTCTATATAACTTGCTTTTTTACCAATCACAAATGCCAACTCAACTTCCCAGTCAGTTTTTACCGAATTTTTGGGAATAATTACATCATCATTTGGCCCACAAAGGGCAGTTGTAGATTTAAAAAACACAACAGGCTCGGTTGGCTTAGGCATACTCGATTCTAAGGCGTGTTTGGCATAGTTAAGACCTATACAAATGATTTTCGATGGTCGAGCCACGCACGAAGCCAAGCGTACATCATCGGCTACGGTTGGGCAACTATCTGCATTTGTACTAAGCCAAGTACTTAGTCGTTCGATGCCGTTAGTAGCAAAGAAATTTTCGTTGTAGTCTTCGCCAAAAGCTGATACATCAATTTTTTTACCGTCAGAGAGAATCACTCCTGTTTTTTCGTTGGTTAGTTCGCCAAAGCGGAATAGTTTCATAAGCCCCTAACCCCTAAAAGGGGATTTTTTATTTCGATTTAAACTAATAATTATTTTACGCTAATTCCCTGACCATCAGTAATATATCATCGAGATATTCT
>JBKBSS010000280.1:0-4223 GCA_046291385.1 Emticicia sp.
ATATTATACCGACAAAAACCCAATCATTCCACTATCAAGCACAGTCTGTGATTTGAACATTGATATGATTGGCAGAATCGACAAGCAACACGCACCCAAAGAAGAGTATGTATATCTAATTGGTTCGGATAAATTATCGTCAGAGTTGCACCAAATAAGCGAAGATGTAAACAAAAAATACATCAATTATGACTTAGATTACACCTTCAATGACCCAAAAGACCCAAACCGTTTTTATTACCGTTCTGACCATTATAACTTTGCGAAAAACAAAATTCCAGTTATTTTTTATTTTACAGGAGTGCACGAAGACTATCACCGACCAGGTGATGATGTTGAAAAAATTCTTTTTCCGAAATATCAGCAAATTACACGTTTAGTGTTCCAAACAGCCTGGGAATTAGTCAATCGTGAAGAGCGTATAAAGGTAGATAGCAATAAACAATAGAAGTTTTTATGCGATTTAGCCTTTGACAGGCAGTATTTAACAGAAAAAAAATATCAACGAAAGCTTTAGTTTTAAAGATACGCATACTCAAATAAAAAAAAGGCTAAATACTTGATAGCTAAAATGTTAAGACTTTCTATTGTCTCATTTTGATACTAAGAAAACCTTGAAAAAGTTCAATAAACCATTTTTTGCATAAAAATTAATTGTATTTATACTTTTTTGTTTCATGGTTTTTCTATAAAATTGTCAAAAAATTAAAAAGAATACTTTAACTGGATTGACAGTATTTTCTTTTGAAATAGCTCGTTTTTTTAATTTTTTAAACTTTTATTTAACAAAAAAACATTTTTAACTTTTTAAAACCCTAAAATTTTCTAATCTAATGGAAAAAAAGTCAACAGTTCCAGCAGCTAAGCCAGCCGCAAAACAGTCAGCAGGTGGTGGATTAAATCCAGCATTAACAATCCCAGTTCTTATTGCTATTGCAGTATTATCTTACATTTTTATCTTGGGTGATGCCAGTCACTTCCTTGATGCCGAAAAACATAAACCAAAACCAGGTGATTTCTTTGGTCTAATCCACAGTGGTGGTGTAGTTGTACCTATTTTAATGACTTGTTTCCTTTGTGTAGTAGTATTTTCAATTGAGCGTTTCTTTACAATCAACAAAGCTTCAGGTACAGGTAACATCGATACTTTCGTTCGTAAAGTTCGTTCACAATTAGATTCAAACAACATTACAGATGCAATCAAAGAATGTGACAAACAAAAAGGTTCAGTAGGAAACGTTGTAAAAACTGCACTTGGAAAATACAGCTTGTTGTCAACTGACGCATCAATGGACAAAGAACAAAAATTAGCTGCATTACAGAAAGAAGTTGAAGAAGCTACTTCATTAGAACTTCCAATGCTTGAGAAAAACCTTACAATCCTTTCTACACTTGCATCAGTTGCTACTTTAATTGCCTTATTAGGAACTGTACTCGGTATGATTCGTGCGTTCTCAGCACTCGGTGCTGGTGGTGGAGCTCCAGATGCAGCCGCTCTTGCAACAGGTATCTCTGAGGCCTTGATTAACACAGCCTTAGGAATTGGTACTTCTGCAATTGCAATCATTATGTATAACTTCTTTACATCTAAAATTGATGAGTTGACATACAAAATTGACGAAATCGGTATGAGCATCCAACAAAATTTTGCTGCTCATAACTAATTAAATTACGAATGAGATTGCTATCTAAATAAAACTTTGTATATTTAGACAATAATCTAAATCAATGTTCGTTAATTTTATATAATCTAATAATTTTATGCCAGCAATAAAACCAAAACGTAAAGGTCCATCAATGGACATGACAGCGATGTGTGATGTGGCATTCTTGTTATTGTCATTCTTTATCATGACTACCCAGTTTAAAGGTCAAGAATCAGTAACAATCGAAACACCTTCGTCAATTTCGCAGACAAAAATCCCCGAAACGGGTGTTGCTACGATTAGTATTGACCCAAAAGGAAAATATTATTTCGGTATAGCAAATGCAAAAGAGCGTGGCGAATTGCTTCAAAGAATGGCTCAAAAATATGGTGTTTCTGTGAATAACGGAGAACTCAAAAGCTTTGAAAAATTATCAGATTTTGGAATCAGTATCGCTGGACTAAAGCAATATTTGAATATGCCTCCAGAAGACCAACTTAATGTTGTAATGGCAGGTATTCCAAACGATAGTACTAAAAGTGAATTAGGAGATTGGGTTTCTACTTACATGAAAGAAATAAACCCATCTGCAAAATTAGCCATCAGAGGCGATGCTGCTACCAATTATCCAGCAGTAAAGCAAGTACTCAATGAGCTTGGCAAAAGAGACATCAACAAATTTCAGTTAATCACTGGTGTTGAAGGTGCTCCAAATTGAGTTCAAACAAAATTTAGTTAAAAACAATCTAAACATTGTATTGCAATGGCAGAAATGGACACCTCCGGTGGTGGTGGCAAAGGTGATGGTAAAGTCCGGGCAAAAAAACAATCAGCAAGAGTCGATATGACTCCAATGGTTGACTTGGGTTTCTTACTGATTACATTCTTTGTATTCACCACGACGTTTAGTAAGCCTAACATGATGAAGTTGAATATGCCCGAAAAACCTAAGGAAAACGAGCCTATTGAAACTTCTGAAATGAAGGAATCAAATACTATTTCTATCTTAATGGGTAAAGATAATCGTATTTTCTATCATCAGAAATCAGCGAAAACTTTGACACCAGACTTTTTGATGGAGTCAGATTATTCAAAAGATGGTATTCGTACTGCAATATTGAAGGGTAAAGTAAATGCAACTTCTCCTGAGAAGTTTACCGTAGTTATTAAGCCAACAGATGATGCAACATACAAGAATACTGTCGATATTTTGGATGAAATGTCAATCACAAAATCAGAGCTTTATGCAATTGTAGATCCAACTCCCCTTGAGTTAGATTTATACAAGCAGAAAATCGCTGTTCCGAAAAAATAATCAAGCGTACTCATTAGTCAGCGTTTAACGACATTCGATTTAATGATTAAAATTAAATAAATATGGACCCTAAAAATAATGTCAATGTTACCTTAGATGATATGGTCTTTGAAGCCCGAAATAAGGCTTATGGAGCGTATGACCTAAGAAAGACATATAAAAAGACGGTAAACCGTTCTCTTTTGTATGGGACGGTGGCGTTCTTGGCGGCGTTAGGTGCTCCGATGCTTTATGCGTCAATTCAACCAAAAGTGAAAAAAGAAGTTGCGGTTGAAATTGATTTAACAAAGTTGAAGGACGAAAAAGTCGAAGATAAACCTTTAGACCTTCCACCACCACCACCACCAGAGCAAAAGCCACCAGAAGTCCAAACTATCAAGTTCTTGCCTCCTGAGCCTAAGCCAGATGAAGAGGTGAAGAACGAAGAGCCACCACCACCAGCCGAGCAGATGGAGAAAGCTATTATCTCAAACGAGACAAAAGAAGGTATTGAGTCTGATGAAATCGCAGCCGCCCCTCCAGTTGTTGAAGCTCCAAAGGCCGTTGAGATTGAGCAACCAAAAGAAGACGAAATCTTTACAACTGTTGAGCAGCAACCTGAATTTCCAGGTGGTATCAAGGAGATGTATGGTTTTATCGGTAAAAACTTGAAATACCCATCGGCTGCTCAAAGAGCAAACGTTTCTGGAAAAGTTTTTGCAAAATTTGTTGTTGAGAAAGATGGTAGTCTTGGTGATGTTCAGATTTTGAAAGGAATCGGTTTTGGTTGTGATGAAGAAGCACAACGTGTATTGAAATCAATGCCAAAATGGAATCCTGGTAAACAAAATGGACGTAGCGTAAGAGTTTTCTTTACGATGCCAATTTCATTCGTTCTTGAATAATGTTGCAGAATCAAAAACCTAACGGTTTCAGTCAATTGACAATATATATTAGAGCATTTACTGCTATTGCTTATATTGTATTGGGAATTTATGTTTTTGTCAAGCGTCCTGTGCTTCCAGTTTCTGATGGAGTAGCCATGATAATGAGTATTTTAATCATTATTTATGGAATTTTTAGAGCTTGGGGAGCGTATAATGCCTATAAAAATAATTCTCAATGATTGATTTGAGTCATACAAGAGCCACTTCCAGATTTGGAAGTGGCTTTTTTGTTGCTGATTTCATTACTTTGAAAATCTAAGTTTTTTCTTGGAAACCGAAATTATATTTTTCTTCTTTTTAAAGAAATAAAGAATTATTTTGAATACATTTGTGTTT
>JBKBSS010000281.1:0-4222 GCA_046291385.1 Emticicia sp.
CGCATAAAAACTGGCAAACTCTGGGCAGATATTATTGTTTAGGAAATTTGTTATTAGTTACTGGTTATTAGTCATTGGTCATTAAAAAACCAGTTACTAATAACCAGTTTACTAATAATAAAAATCAGGCATAATTACCCGAAATATATCCTTGAAGCGATTCGATTTGAGATTTTTGTTCTATAATAATCGAAGAAACCACGTCATTGATTGAAATAATTCCACTCAAAACACCTCCATCCATCACAGGCAAGTGACGAATATGCTTATCAGACATAATCTGCATAGCAACCTCCAATTTATCTTCCATTTCGACCGTAATTACATGGGCAGTCATTACATCTTTCACCAATGTACCGTCCGAATGTAAGCCTTTCAGCACAATTTTACGGGCATAATCTCGCTCCGAGAAAATTCCCGATAAATTTCCCTCATCAATAATCAATACTGCCCCAATGTTTTTGTTAGCCATCTCTACCAACGCATCATATACTGTTGTATCAGAAGTAACCGAAAAAAGGGCATTAATTTTCTTTCCTTGTAGAATTTGACGGATTTTCATAGAATTGAGGAGTTTAAGGGATTACGAATAATTATACAATTTGACAAATAAAATCAAATAAAACAATAGTTTGAAAAATAAAATTATATCATTAACTTTGCAACCCCAAATAGTGTCTATTAATAGTCAACGGTCAATAATCGGCAGTCCAGAGTAGAGTAAAACGCTGTTTAACAGTTTTTTACGAAATTGAAATGTTGATAAACGCACCTGTCTATTTAAAACAACACTATCTAAGGAATCTTTATTTGGTATATTGTTAATTATAATTCAAAATCATGTACGCAATCGTAGAAATCGCAGGGCAGCAATTTAAAGTTGAAAAGGGTCGCACACTCTATACTAACAGATTAGAAGGTGATGTGAACGCTGCACTTGTATTCGACAGGGTTCTCCTTGTTGACAACGGCGGAACAGTATCAGTAGGTACTCCGACCGTTAGTGGTGCTTCAGTAAAAGTAACCATTTTAGAACACTTGAAAGGCGAAAAAGTAATCGTTTTCAAGAAAAAGCGTCGTAAAGGATACGTTAAGAAAAACGGTCACCGTCAGTATTTGACTAAAATTCAAATCGACGAAATCGCTTAATTAGCATTTTCAAAAAAGTCATTAGGTCAATAAATCATTATTTGATGAAGCCGAGTGGCAAAAGTCATTCTATCATTTATCAATCAGGCCTACAAGTTAGGTCTATATTTCAAGAAATCATGGCACACAAAAAAGGTGTTGGTTCGTCGAGAAACGGACGTGAATCAGAAAGCAAGCGTTTAGGCGTAAAATTGTTTGGTGGTCAGGCGGCTATCGCTGGTAACATCATCGTTCGTCAACGTGGTACGAAACACAATCCAGGTGTAAACGTAGGTATCGGTCGTGACCATACTTTGTTTGCTTTAAAGGCTGGCGTTGTTGAGTTCAAAAAAGGACGTGACGGAAAATCATTCGTGAGCGTTTCTGCGGAAGCGTAATTTAGTTCTGACGGGGTCGCCCGTGCGATTTAGAGTTCTGACTTCTGAGTTTTAGTTAACCTTAATTCTTTCTCTTCATTCATAATCTATCAATAAAAAAACCTGTCACAAGTGACAGGTTTTTTTATGCCTTGTCCAAACTAATTTAGCCTTATATTTGTTAAAAACGAGTACAATCACAGATATATTTAATTTATCATAATGAGTAAATAACTGAATTCTGAGTATTTTATCTCTACGATACAAAAACTCAGAACTCATAACTCAGCATTCAGAACTCAAAAAAAACCATGTTGCAACGCCAAACAATGATTTATACAGAGCTTAGTCCAAACCCAAATTCGATGAAATTTGTGTTGAACTTTGAGCTTGCCCCCGAAGGACTTACATTCGATTATCCATCTTTGGCTTCGACTGCCGAAGAGTCTAAAGCATCGCCTTTAGCGGGTGATTTATTTCAGTTTCCTTTCGTTAGACGTATTTTTATTGCTTCTAATTTTATTACAATCACAAAAGATGATGAAACCGAATGGGAAGACATCGTGTATGATATTAAGAAGTTTATGAAGATATTTTTTGAACAAAACAATCCAGTTTTTGCTCAAAAAACGATTGATAAAAACACACTTATCGTTGATGCCAATGATTCGGCGGTTATTGCCAAAATCAAATCAACGCTTGACCAATATGTGCGTCCAGCGGTAGAATCTGACGGTGGAGCAATCAATTTTGCTTCTTTTGATGAAATTACGGGGCAAGTAAAAGTTTACTTGCAAGGCTCATGCAGCGGTTGTCCGTCATCGACGGTTACGCTTAAAGATGGCATTGAGCGTTTACTAAAAACGATGGTTCCAGAAGTGAAAGAAGTTGTAGCAGAAGGCGTTTAACTCAATTATCAATAAACAATTATCAATTAATAAAGCCAATATTAGCTAATAATTCTTTCCGCTCGTATTGCCGTTTCAATTAATTCTCGATAATTGATAATTGATAATTGATAATTGATAATTAAACCAATGATAAAAATAGGCGTAATTAATGTTTCTGACCGTGCAAGTGCAGGAATTTATGAAGATATTCCAGGAAAAGCTGTTGTAGAAACATTGAAAGAATATCTGATTTCGGAGTTTGAAACGGTTTACCGAGTGATTCCCGACGAACAAGATTTAATCTCGCAAACACTCATCGAAATGGCCGATGTACAGGGTTGTTGTTTAATTGTAACAACTGGTGGAACTGGCCCCGCTTTGCGTGATGTTACGCCCGAAGCTACCGAAGCTGTTTGCCAAAAAATGATGCCAGGTTTTGGCGAATTGATGCGTCAGGAAAGTTTGAAATACGTACCGACGGCCATTCTTTCACGCCAAACGGCGGGCATTCGTAATCATTCTTTGATTATAAATTTGCCTGGAAAACCAAAAGCAATCAGGCAGTGCCTTGATGCTGTTTTTCCTGCTATCCCCTACTGCATTGATTTGATTGAAGGGCCTTATTTGGTTTGTAATCAGGAGGTTATGAAAGAGTTTAGGCCAAAGGCTTAGTTAGCAGTTTTCAGTCGGCAGTTTTCAGAAAATATATGTAGTATAATAAAAAGCCCCAATTCTTTGATAGAACTGGGGCTTTTTGTTGATTGCAACTATTGACTATAATTTACCGTCAGCTTTCAAATAAGTTTTATTACCATTTGAATTGATGTAGTATTGTCCACCACGTGGGCCTTGGAAGATTGAGCGACCTTTATCGTCTTTACCGATTTGCTTATCTGGGCCAGCTACTTTCTTTTTCGTAGAAGCATCGGCTTCTTTGCCATCATCTTTCACACTTGGTTTCGGAGCTGGCTTGATAGTATTATCTTTATCAGCCGCTTTTTTCTCTTTCTTTTCTACTTTATCAGTTGCTTTTTCTTTCTTGTCGGCCGCTTTCTCTTTCTTATCAGTTGCTTTTTCTTTCTTATCGGCTGCCTTTTCTTTTTTATCAGCAGCTTCATCTGACTTACTTTTCTTATCAGCGGCTTTTTCTTTCTTGTCTGCTTTCTCTTTTTTATCAGCAGCCTTTTCTTTTTTATCAGCGGCTTTTTCTTTTTTATCGGCAGCTTTTTCTTTTTTATCGGCTTTATCAGATGGTTTTTCTGTTTTTGCTTTTCCTTTTGAACCGCTTTTTGTGGTTTTTTTATCGTCTTGAGCCGTTGTAGTTAAAACAGCAAGACTCAAAAAGCACATAAATAATAGTGAAAATAAGTTTTTCATTTTGTTAATTGGTTTTGATTTTTTGGTGAAATACTCAGATATTTAATTCTGGAACTATCAATAATTTTATCAAATGTAAGTAAACTATAAAAAAAGATGCAATACTTTTGAGCATATTTTTATGTTTAGACGTTAGTAATTAAAGATTTGTTACAAAATATATGAAAACTAACTCCTTTTTGTTTTTATTATTGCTTCCGAGCATAGTTTTTTGTCAAGGATATACTTCAATTTCGGGGAAAATAATAGATAAAAATACTCAAAAAGGAATTCCGCACGCTTATTTGAGCCTTCCCACAAAGGGTTTCTCAAGCGAAACTAATTCACTTGGTGAGTTTAAGTTTTCATTCCCCCGAATTGATTTAGATTCAACCGTCATTGTTTCGGTCATTGGTTATAAAAGTTTTGCAAAAAAAGCATCAGCACTCGATTCTATCAGCATAATTGAAC
>JBKBSS010000282.1:0-4208 GCA_046291385.1 Emticicia sp.
TGCAATGACCATTTTATTGTCTCGTGGGTGAATAAATAAATCTTGAACTGAAACGCTCACAGGTAAATTTGCTTGCACAGATTGCCAGTTTTTACCACCATTTTTTGATGTATAAATTCCCAAATCCGTTCCGCAGTAAAGAATCGAAGTATTGAAAGGGTCTTCACGAATCACATTTACTGGCGATGTTGGTAAATCACCTACGATGCTTGTCCATGTTTTTCCGAAATCGGTTGATTTATAGATGTATGGTTTTATGTTATCTTCTCGGCGGTCGCTGAGGGTGATAAAAACCGTTCCGTCTTTTGTTTTTGATGCTTCGAGCCTCGAAACGTGAGCATTTTGTGGTAAACCTGCCATGATTTTTGTCCACGTTTTTCCATCGTCAGTTGTTAGATGTACGTTTCCGTCATCAGTACCAACATACAAAGTACCTTGCTTGAATGGAGATTCTGCCAAAGCTGTAATTGCTTGATGAGCAACTGCATACGGTAATTTGCCCATGTGGGTTTTATCGTTGTTACTCAAATCTGGACTGATGCGTTTCCAAGTTTCGCCCATGTCAGTTGACTTGAACAAATATTGCATTCCGTGATAAATTGTATGATTATCGAAGTTTGAAATGTGCGTATAAGCCAACCATTCGCCACGATGGGTTTCTTCATCTTCGGCTTTTTTGATGGTGATGTTTTTGATGCGTTCTTTGCCTTCTTTAGTCAAATCACCTCTTTGGATTCGGCCATAAAAAGCACTCGAATACGTAATGTTTGGGTCTTTGGGGTCAATCGCAATGATGCTTCCTTCGCCACCTGGTACAAAATGCCAACCGTTTTTCTTATCATTGATGCCACTTCCTGCTTGCCATGATACATTTGCCCCCATCGAACCTTCATCTTGTACTGAACCGTGAATGTTGAAAGGCGTTGCCATATCGTAAGAAACATTGTAGAACTGCGTTGTTGGAATTTCCTTGAAGAAATTTTTCCAAGTTTTACCGCCATCATACGTAACGATTATGCCACCATCGTTTGAGATTAAAATATAGTTTGTGTCTGATGGGTCAATCCACATTCCGTGATTGTCTCCGTGAATACGGGTATCTCCACCTTTTACTATTTTCCAAGTTTTACCTGCATCTTCTGATTCAGCGGTGTTGATTCCCATAATAAAAATCTTGTTTTCGTTTATAGGGTCAACTCTTATTTGGCTAAAAACCCAGCCGTAAGTTCCACCAAATGTTTCCATTTGTTTGTCGTTTTCGCTCATTTTCGTCCAAGATTCGCCTTTATCGGTACTTTTATAGACTTCCGCTCCCAAAATAACTAATTCTTTCGGGCGGCCATACGAGTCGAGTTCTCCTTCATTACCTTGGCGTTTTGGGGTGTGGTTATCTACATAAGCATACAAAACATTGGGTTTTGAAGCACACATCGCCAAACCGATTCTGCCAGTATTTTTAGTATCGGGCAAGCCGTTTTTGATGATTTTCCAAGTTTTTCCTGCATCAGTTGATTTATAGAGATAGTCATCGTCTTCGGGCGTTGGGTCGCTCCAGCGTTTACGAATTCTATTCCACGTTGAAGCATAAAGTGTGTTTGGCTCAGAAGGGTCAATCAATAAATCTATACAACCAGTTTTTTCGTTTTGGTATAAAATTTTACGCCAAGTTTTGCCGCCATCGGTTGTTTTATAAACTCCTCGGTCGGCATTATTGCTCCATTCGTTGCCACTTGCTGCCACATAAACAATATCTGGATTGGTTGGGTGAATAACCACACGGGCAATCGTAGAAGTATTTTCAAGTCCGAGATGCTGCCAAGTTTTACCTGCATCGCTTGATTTGAACACGCCCATACCTGGCAATGAAGCTCGAAGAATATTAGCTTCGCCAGTACCGACATAAATTACATTTGGATTTGATTTTGACACCGCAAAATTACCGATAGATTGCGTGCCGATTTCGTCCATTAGAGGTTTCCAAGTTTTTCCTGCATCTTCGGTTTTCCAAAATCCACCCGTGGCAAAACTTGCGTAAATGATATTTTTATTTCCCTCAACTCCCCAAACATCAGTTGCTCGTCCGCTGGTGTTATCGGGGCCGAGGAGTCGCCAATTAAGGTTTTTGTAAGGAGATTTCTTGACGAGTTCAGCGTGTTTCTGAAAGGCATTTTTTCGGTCAATGCCCGTTGAAGCACGGTTATTTTGAGCGAAGATTTGTTGATGAATGAAAATCGCCAAAAAGAGCGTAAGTTTTTTCATATTTAGGTTTGTTAGGGTGAAGAAGATAATTAAAAGAATAAATTATTTATTGGTTGCCGCAACCATCAATATAGGCTTTAAAAACTGCTCCTTGCTGGGTTTGAAAACCCGCAGTTAATAAAATACTTTTGGCTGCATCATAAGTTACATTGGCAGTTGAGCCGATAATATTTGTGGCCTGTATGGTTTCTGACGCTTCATATTTTATTGTATTCGTAATCTGAGTTGTTAAGTTGTGGCTTGTCTGACAGGCTGCTCGTTTCAAAACCATCATAAAACCGCCATAAGGCTGCATATTTAAGTTAATTGTATTGTTGGTCTGAACTTGATAACTGGCTTCGGAAGTGACAATATCTCGTGGAGATGCTCCGTCGCTCAATACTTGTTTGGTATAATCGCCAGTGGTGATGAAGGATAGCGGTAATGAAATATTTCTTATTTGATTTTCTCCATTAATGCCCGAAATATACCAGTTTTCGCCTTTACGGCGAGCCATTACAACGTGCGTTCCAGGGAAACCTTCTACCAAACGAGTTTCGTCCCAAGCAGTTGGAAGGTTACTTATAATTGATTTGGCTAAAATGGGTAAGTTTGTATAACTCGCCACCATATCCACCAAATGCGTTACGCCCGACTCGAAAGTATTGAGTAAGGCAATTTCGTGAACGTCGGTCGTTAGATGGTCAACACCTCTTCCCCAGCCGATAATAGTCGGCGTATAATCCATTGGGCCGATTACATTTCTTGTGAAAGGTAAAATCGTGTGGTGACGAGGGGCATTGGGCAAGAAATTTCCATCAAAAATATAGCCTTCCGAACCTTTCACTGCTTCCATTGCTACCAAATTAGGATAGGTGCGTGACCAGCCTTTCGGGATAACATTTCCATGAAAATTGACCATCAATTCATAGTCAGCGGCATCTTTCAGAATATCAATGTAAAGTTTCATTAATTCCTGTTTATCGCTCTGAAAATAGTCAATTTTTATGCCTTTAATGCCCAAAGCGTGAATACGAGCAAATTCTTGTCGGCGAGCCGCTTGTATGTGCATTAAGTCACGGGGTTGTTCGCTATAATCGTTTGAAGGCCCACCCGAATTATACCACAACCAAAGTTTTACGTTTTTACTATTAGCGTAAGTAATTAGGTCGTTGATATTTCCGCCATTTCCCATCTGATTCCAGTTGGCATCAATCAATGAATAAGGTAAGTTTAATTCGGCAGCCAAATCAATGAAAGTTTTTAGTTTGGTAAAATTGGTTGGACTTCCAAGGTCTGACCACCAACTCCACGTCGAAATTCCTGGTTGTATCCAAGTCGTATTTGTAATCTGTGAGGCTTTACTCACATGCGAAACAAGGTTGGATTCTACGACATTATTGAGTTGTTTTCCAATCATTATTACTCGCCACGGCATCGTCCACGGTAGGGTAGAACCAGCGTAGGCTGCGTAACTATTGCCATCGTCAGGACTTGGAGCAGCGACTGAGAAAGTTCCGTTGCCAAAATATGAACTTAAATGAGCCGCAAAAAACTTTTCATCTAAATCTGCTTCGGTGAGCAGTATCCAAGCATTTGGGGTTTGGAAAAGTGCGGGAAAAGCCAATCCATTAAATTGATTGATGGCTTGATTGAGATTTACGCCATTTTCGTAGAGTTTTTCATAGACGGGTCTAAAATTATCATAACCTTGAATCCAAGTTTTGCTATTATTGACAGGAATTTGGAAAGTAGTTTTATCTTCGGTTACATAGTAAGTATTATCGGAAGTTTCGGGAAAACGATAACGAAGGGCTACTCCATCATTGTAGGCTCTGAAAATAATTTGAAATTTACTGTTGTTTGAATTGCGAAAATTAAGGGTAATTTCGTTGGCATTATTGCGAAGTTGTAGCTGTTTACCAATCGACATCGAATAGTTTTCGTCGATAGTGGCCGTACTGCTGGTT
>JBKBSS010000283.1:0-4171 GCA_046291385.1 Emticicia sp.
ACTTTTTCGACTGTAAGTAGCAGTTTTGACTTGATTTCCTTCAGCGAACACTGTTTAGGATTGTTTTTTATATAATCAAGAATTTTGCCAAACTTATCGGTCTGAAAATATTCTGTTCGCTCTTGTGAAACGAAGTATCCTTTTAGTATATTGTTTTTTAAAGTTAATTTTTCAAATCCAATCTGTTCGGCTTTCCATCTGATTCTGGCAATTTTGAATAGATTTTCAACTTCTTCGGGCATCGGGCCAAATCTATCGACCATTGATTTTTGGAATTCTTGTAGCTCCTCTTCCTTTTCAATGTTGTCAAGTTGATTATAAAGTGAAAGTCTTTCTGAAATATTACTCACATAAGTTTCGGGAATAATGATTTGTAAATCGGTTTCAATCTGACAATCTGGAAGCCTCAAATCAACTACCGAAGATAAATCTTTGGTGAAGAGTTCTTTAAATTCGTTCTCTTTTAATTCCTGTACGGCTTCATCCAAAATCTTGTGGTAAGTCTCATAACCTAAGTCATTGATGAAACCACTTTGCTCAGCACCCAAAAGATTTCCTGCTCCACGAATATCTAAATCTCGCATCGAAACTTTAAAACCATCACCCAAATCAGAAAACTCTTCAAGGGTTTGCAGACGCTTGCGAGCATCTTTTGAAAGTAGAGAAAGCGGTGGTGTAAGTAAATAACAAAATGCTTTTCGGTTAGAACGTCCTACCCTACCTCTCATTTGGTGCAAGTCGGACATACCAATATTTTGAGCTTGATTAATAATGATGGTGTTGGCGTTTGAAATATCAAGACCTGACTCAATGATATTGGTTGAAACCAAAATATCATATTCGCCCTCAATAAATTTCATCATTACCTTTTCCAATTTGTCACCATCCATTTGTCCATGAGCAATGCCGATTTTAGCATCTGGAACGAGTCGAAGAATGATGTTGGCAATTGACTCAATATCATTTACTCTATTGTGTACGAAGAAAACTTGTCCGCCACGCTTCAACTCATAGCTGATTGCATCTCTGATAAGTTCTTCTTTGAAAACATGAACTTCGGTCGTGACAGGCTGGCGATTCGGTGGCGGCGTAGAAATAATAGAAAGGTCTCTTGCACCTAATAAAGAAAAATGTAAAGTTCTCGGAATTGGCGTTGCGGTCAAAGTTAGTACATCGACATTGTGTTTAATTTCCTTCAAACGGTCTTTGGCTTTTACGCCAAACTTTTGTTCTTCGTCAATAATCAAAAGTCCGAGATTTTTGAAATCAATATCTTTATTTAAAATTCGGTGCGTACCGATTAGAATGTCGGTCTTGCCTTCTTTTATATTTTTGAGTGTCTGAGTAATTTCTTTTGCCGTTCGGAAGCGACTGATTTCCTCAACATTAACGGGTAATTTAGACAGACGTTCGGCAAAAGTTTTGTGGTGCTGCATCGCCAAAATTGTGGTCGGCACTAACACCGCAACTTGCTTACTATCGGCCACGGCTTTGAATGCTGCACGTATAGCAATTTCAGTTTTTCCGAAACCAACATCTCCGCAGACCAGCCTATCCATCGGATACGGTTTTTCCATATCATCTTTCACATCGCCAGTTGCTTTGGCTTGGTCGGGCGTATCTTCATAAAGAAAAGACGATTCCAACTCGGCCTGCATAAAACCATCTGTTGAAAATTGAAATCCAGGTGCAAGGCGACGTTTTGCATAAAGAGAAATTAACTCTTTGGCAATATCTTTTACTTGTCGCTTAACTTTTGATTTTTTGTTTTCCCATTCTCCCGAACCCAATTTACTCATGGTTGGCGGAGTACCTTCTTTACCTGAGTATTTCGCAATTTTATGTAAAGAATGTATATTTACGAGTAAGATATCATTGTCTCGATAAATCAGCCTAACGGCTTCTTGTTCTTTTTCGCCGACCACTATTTTCTCCAGTCCTACAAATCGGCCAATACCATAATCAATATGGGTAACAAAATCGCCTGTTTGAAGTGACTTCAATTCTTTTAAAGTCAGAGCCTTTGATTTACTGAATTTATCACGGACTTTGAATCGGTGATAGCGGTCAAAAATTTGGTGGTCGGTATAGCAAGCAATTTTTGTAAGCTCATCAATAAAACCCGCACGGAGCGAAATTTCTAAGGCTTGAAATTTAGTTAAAGGGTCAATTTCTTCAAAAATAGATTCAAGTCGATTGAGTTGTTTGAGCGAATCAGAAGTAATAAGTGTCGTGATACTACTTAATTGATTTTCCTTGACATTATCAATGAGCCTTTTGAAATCTTTATTAAACGATGGTTGACTTTTGGAAGGGAAAACCATTTTCTCCGAATCCTTGAAATATGACTTAGTACCGAATTCTATTACATCAAACTTTTTTATTTCGTTTAAGTACGTTCGGCGAGTTTCAAAGAGTTCTTCGGGTTTCAAAATTATCTTGATTCCACCACTTTTTTCAAGGATTTTATGAAATTGCTGTTCCACATTCTTAAAACACTCTTCAACACTTTCTAAAGAATATTCAGCGTCTTTTATCCATATAGTGCTTTTATTGCGAATAAAATTAAAGAAAGACTCTCTTGTTTCTTGAATCAACTTACTCTGAACATCGGGAATGACATTGATTTGATTGACCGATTGAAGTGATAATTGAGATTCAGGATTGAAAAGTCGAAGGCTATCAATTTCATCGCCAAAGAGTTCAATACGGCAGGGAAACTCAGAGGCATAAGAGAAAATATCGACGATACCACCACGAATCGAAAACTGCCCAGGCTCATAAACAAAATCTGTTTTTTCGAAATCATACGAAACCAATAACTCTGAAATAAAGCTTACATCAAGCTTCTCCCCTATTTTTATTTGAAGCGTGTTGGCAATTAAAGATTTCTTATTAATTACTTTTTCAGAAAGTGCTTCGGGGTAAGTAACGATTAGTAAATTGGTCTTATCGTTATTGAGTTGATTCAAAACCTCCGAACGTTGCAGCACATTGGCATTATCTATTTCTTCATACAGATAAGGCTTTTTGTAAGACATCGGAAAAAGATAGACATTTTCTTCGCCCAACAAATTTTGTAGGTCATTGTAGAAATAAGCCGCATCTTCTTTATCGCTCAAAATAAAGATATTATGTTGTGGATTTACCCGATAATTGGCCGCAGCAATAATGGCATCTAAACTGCCCGACAGACCTTTGATGTAAACATTCTTTTTTGATTTTATTTCTTCCAGAAGCGTCTTTATGAAACTATCGTCTTCGTAAATTTTTAGTAATTCGTGGGCTTTCACAATAAATGTTCTTTTATAAATACAAAAGGGACGCAGATAGAATTCTGCGTCCTGCTAAATATGATACAAAGGTAAAAAAGACCTTCAAAAAATGAGTTAATGCTATCAAAACTTTTGTAAAACAATTTTTCAAATCGTTCTGTAAAATAAAGACCTTATATTATTGATAATAAATGATTTACATTAAAAATGTGTCGTTTAATAATATCGTTATTTGTTTTTTATTAGATTTTATAGCGAAATTATAAGTTGTCTTGTGAACGGATTTTGTCTATCAAACTCTTCAATGTTTCTTGGCGTGCCGCATCTGATTCGGGGAAATCCATATCCATAGATTTTAGCTTTTCTGCAAGAATATTGGCCACAATCAACCGCATGTTTTTCTTATCGTCGGCTGGAACGATATACCACGGGCATTGCTCGGTTGAGGTTGCATTGATGGCATCTTCGTAAGCCGCTTGATAGTCATTCCAAAACTCTCTTTCCTTCACATCTTGCTCTTCAAACTTCCAATTTTTGGTTGGGTCTTCTATGCGTTCGATGAGTCTTTCTGACTGCTCCTTTTTTGAAACATTCAGAAAAAACTTCACAACTTGAATCCCATTTCGAGTAAGGTATTTTTCTAAATTTGAAATATCCTCATACCGACTTTCCCAAACCTTGTCTAAATCATCAGAGATTTCAGCAGGAAGCCTTTGCGTATTTAAAATAATTTCGGGGTGAACTTTTACGACCAAAACTTCTTCATAGTAAGAACGATTGAAAACTGTAATTGTTCCACGTTCGGGCAATTGCATATTGGTTCGCCACAAAAAATCATGTTCAAGTTCGGTTTCAGTTGGGCGTTTGAAAGAATAAATTCTCAAGCCTTGAGGGTT
>JBKBSS010000284.1:0-4169 GCA_046291385.1 Emticicia sp.
CTTCTTTCGGAGCTGTTTCTACATTTTTTCTGCCAATTTGTCCTTTGCTACGGCGGTCGCTGTAATCAATAGCATATTTGTCTAATTTCGTAGTCAAATAACGCATTACACGCTCATCACGCTTGTAGTCAGTTTCCAAAGTTGCAACAGTCGTAGGAGCAGCTTTAAACTGAATTAATTGATAATATCCCGTATTCTTGTTCTGAATAGTGTAGGCCAATTTACGAAGTCCCCAATGTTCTTCGTGAACGATTTCTGCACCTAAATCAGTTAATGTTTTCTTGAATTTGTCGACAGCTTCCTTTATCTGAATTTCAGATAAAACGGGAGTTAGGATGAAAACCGTCTCATACTGGTTTTGAAACATACTAAAACAGTGTTTAATTATAAAATTTATTTTCCTCAAAATGAGGGTGCAAAGGTAAGAAAAATAATGTATAATATAAAGCGTAGAATTGAAAGTTTTAATTTTATTTTCAGGAAATAGGCTGAAAGTCAAGTTTTTAACGGTCGAAAGTAGCTTTTGGTAAGTCTTTCAACTGTTCATATTGACCAGTTTCAAAGTCAACTTTGAAGCAAAAGGTATTTACTCCGTTGGTTACTACTAAAAAAGGGCATCGCATCGTAAGATTATAGCGAGAAGCCTGTGCAATAACCGCCTGATTGATTGGTACATCGGCGGCTTTACATTCTACCAACAAAAAAGGCTTTCCTGCATTGTCAAATACCACAATATCGGTGCGTTTCTGTAATTTATTGTAAGATAAGCCACCTTCGAGCCGAAGCAGGCTTTTTGAGTATCCGTAGTGGCTCAATAATAAATTAATGAAATGTTGCCTTACCCATTCTTCGGGCGTTAGTACCAAGTATTTCTTACGAATAGCATCAAAAATATAAGTTTTGCCATCAATTTCTTTAGCTTTGTAAGGATAAGAAGGTAGGTTGAGTTGATACATGCTAAAGAAAATTTTTGCTATTGTGAAACTATTTTACTAAATTTTGGCTTAGGTTCTCTAATATCCTGTAATGAACGTTACAGGACTTCACAACAAATTTACGTCATTAAAATCATGCAGACAAAAGAAGAAATAGTAAAAAACTGGCTACCACGCTACACAGGTACACCGCTCGAAGAGTTTAGACCTTACATATTATTGACCAATTTTGGCAACTATGTAGAGATGTTTGCCGAGACATTCGGCGTAGAAGTAAAAGGCCGTGACCGTGCCATGCAAACCGCATCGGCTGGAAATATTACCATTATTAATTTTGGAATGGGCAGTGCAGTAGCCGCAACTGTAATGGATTTGCTAACAGCTGTGATGCCCAAAGCCGTTCTTTTCTTAGGAAAAGTTGGTGGCTTGAAAAAATCAACCAAATTGGGCGATTTAATTTTGCCGATTGCTGCTATCAGAGGTGAAGGAACGAGTAATGACTATGCTCGCCCCGAAATTCCAGCTTTGCCATCGTTTCGTTTGCAAAGAGCCGTTAGTTCGATGATTAAAAAACACGAGTTAGATTACCAAACGGGTACGGTTTATACAACTAATCGCCGAGTATGGGAACACGATGAAGCTTTCAAAGATTATCTGCGTGAACTTCGTGCAATGGCCATTGATATGGAAACGGCTACGATTTTTATCGTGGGTTTTGTAAATGCCATTCCTCACGGAGCATTATTGTTGGTATCCGATAATCCGATGATTCCAGATGGTGTAAAAACCGAAGAGAGCGATAAGAAAGTAACAGGAAGTTTCGTAGAAAAACATTTACAAATTGGAATTGATGCGTTGAATGAATTGGCTAATTCAGGTGAGTCGGTGAAACACTTGAGATTTGAGTAATTAAGTAGTAATTGCGAATTATTCGAGTGACGAGTTACGAATAAACACCTGATTATTAGCTCTTTAGTAAGTACTCGAACAAAAATAAACTTCAATTTGATTGTTTATAAATCGTTGATATTTAGTGTTTTAAAATTCGTAAATCGTACCTCGTCGCTCTACTTATATGTTTTTCTTCATGGTGTTCGATTTGTTCTAAGTACTGTAAGTTGAGCATAAATTTTCGATGCACTTGAGCAAATTGTCCATTCTCAATTAATTGTATTTCTTGGGTTTTTGGCGTACGAAACTATTTTCTTTCCGTATTTACGGTAGGATTTGGTGTAGTTTTCGACGCCACTTAAATACACTACTTCTTCGATGCGGATACAGGTTCTTCCGTGGTTAACATCAATAGTGATTAAACAAAACAAGGCTTCTACATTAATAATTAATAAACGAAGCTTTGTAGGAAAGTATCATACTTAGAAAGTTTTTTCGGGAAAGTGACGCTACGAAAAAAAACTGAAATTCGGATTATCTATATAAATTGAGCAAACTTTTTATGTTCCAAAGAAGTTGTATAGGTTATAAAAGTACCTATAATTGCAAAATAATATAATAATCAGAAAACTGTGTATTAAATTATTGTTGTTATAACAAATATTTTTTGGTGACTGATGAATTTTGCAGTTTTTTTACTAATATTGTCATCGAATTAACAAAATTATTCATCAGCGAAATTCAATAATACAAACAGGCGGTATTCTGTCGGACGGCATTCCGCTGGACGGCAAACTGCATAATCTTTAATGTTTCTTATGGCTGGTACAGCAGAAATAATACTTGACGGTAAATCTTACCAATACCCTACCATCGAAGGTACAGAAGGCGAAAAAGCAATTGATATTGCCAAACTTCGTGACGAAACAGGCTATATTACTATTGATAGCGGTTACAAAAACACAGGTGCTACAAAAAGTGCTATTACGTTTTTGGACGGTGAATTAGGAATTTTGCACTATCGTGGCTACTCGATTGAAGACCTTGCTGAAAAGGCTAATTTTTTAGAAGTTGCTTATCTGTTAATCTATGGCGAGTTGCCAACTACTGAGCAATACAACAAATTTGAAAATGATATTCGTACGCACACAATCGTGAATGAAGATATGCGTCGAATTTTTAATGGTTTCCCAGTGAATGCTCACCCAATGGGCGTGATGTCGTCGTTGGTGAGTGCCATGAGTGGTTTCTACCCAGATTCGTATGATGATAAAGTTCCAGACCGTACTGAGACGCACATTATTCGTTTGTTGGCAAAGTTCCCAACTTTGGCTACTTGGTGCTACAAAAAATCGCACGGACACCCAATCAATTATCCAAAAAATTCGTTGGATTATTGCTCAAATTTCTTGCAAATGATGTTTTCTCTTCCAGTAGAAGACTATCACGTTGACCCAGTTGTTGCGGCAGCATTAAATAAATTATTGATTCTTCACGCTGACCACGAACAAAACTGCTCGACTTCAACAGTACGTTTGGTTGGTTCATCGAAAGCAAATATTTATTCATCAATTTCGGCTGGTATTTCGGCACTTTGGGGGCCACTTCACGGTGGAGCAAACCAAGAGGTAATCGAAATGCTCGAAGAAATTAAAGCTGATGGTGGCGATGTAATGAAATTTGTAAACAAAGCGAAAGATAAAAATTCAGGCTTCCGCTTGATGGGCTTCGGACACCGTGTTTACAAAAATTTCGACCCACGTGCCAGAATCATCAAAAAAGCAGCCGATGATATTTTAAGTAAATTGGGCGTAAATGACCCAGTTCTTGAAATTGCAAAAGGATTGGAAGAAGCAGCATTGAATGACGAGTATTTCGTTTCAAGAAAATTATATCCAAACGTTGATTTTTATTCAGGTATCATTTATCGTGCGTTGGGTATTCCGACGAATATGTTTACGGTAATGTTTGCTTTGGGTCGTCTTCCAGGTTGGATTGCTCAATGGAAAGAAATGAGAGCCAACAAAGAGCCAATCGGTCGTCCTCGTCAGATTTACACTGGTGCAACTGACCGTCCGTTTGTGCCAATGGCAGAGCGTTAAACCGATTTTGGATTTACGATTTACGAATAAAAAAATGGGAAGCAGAAATGCTTCCCATTTTTTGGTTAATATTTAATTTCTTCCTAACAGTCATTCATTGCCGTCGGTTTTAACAGACGGATACTGTAAGGAAAATAAAAATGGCTTCAGCCACAACTTGTAGTTCGGCCGAAGCCATTTTTGAAGCATTTTTAGTACCGTCAGCTAAAGCAAACGGTAATGAATTTATGTTTCACACAAA
>JBKBSS010000285.1:0-4136 GCA_046291385.1 Emticicia sp.
ATGCCCCGAAGCCAACATTTTATAAGACCGTAAAAAGTTTGACACTTTTTGGCTTTTATACTTCCGAAAGTATCGGCAAAAATGTGCTGGTTTATGACCCAGTTCCTGGTGAATATATTGCCTGTATGCCACTCAATGGGCAGAATGCTTGGAATGAATAATGTATAAAATATTTTATTGTACTATCAATGAACCGTTGCTTGAGCGAATCGAAGGCAACGGTTTTTGACCTTTTATCCTGCTTTTGTAGCTACTTAATCAATTTTAAGTGAGTTTTTGAAGGCTTATGCTTACTTTTATCGAAATACAATTTTTAAATCTAAAATAGATAACCTATGCAAAAAGCACTGATGGTTCTGACATTTGGTCTGTTTATGGCGGGCTGTACCAAAAAAGCTGTCGTTAATTCCTCACAATCTTTAAATGGCTCGTCGTATCAATATTCGATTGATTTGACTAAAGTAGAAAACGATAAATTGGAAGTAACGTTATTAAGTCCAAAAATCACGACTGATGAAATCACGTTTCGTTTGCCAAAAACAGTTCCTGGTACTTATTCAACCGATGATTATGGTCGTTATTTGTCAGATTTTAAAGCGTTCGACTCGAAAGACAATGAGCTTACTACTAATAAATTAGATGTAAATAGCTACACAATAAAAGATGCGAAGAAACTTTTTAAAATCAGTTATAAAATTGATGATACTTGGGATTCGCCCGAAATAAAAGGTACAAAGATTTTCGAGCCAACGGGTTCGGATATTGTGGCTGGCAAAGAATTTTCAATCAATACGCATTGTTTTTTTGGCTATTTCGATGGCATGAAGCAAGTGCCTTATCAGGTTACGTTCACGAAACCCAATGGCTTTTATGGCTCAACTTCGTTAGTGGCTAAAAATAGTAATGCCACAACCGATGTTTTTGAAACCGAAAATTACATGAATTTGGTTGATGCTCCGATTCTTTACACCCAACCCGACACAACGGTTCTGAAAATCGGTGGTGCAGATATTTTGGTTTCGGTATATTCGCCCAACAAAATGGCCAATTCAAAAGAAATTGCTGCCAATATCAATACTTTATTGAATGCCCAAAAAGAATATTTAGGCGGAAAACTCCCCATCAAAAAATATGCTTTCTTGATTGTGTTGTCTGATAGCAAAAGCATGACGAGTTTCGGTGCTTTAGAGCATTCGTATTCTTCGTTTTATTATTTACCCGAAGCTACTTCGGCCGATTTAGCTCAAACCGTAAAAGATGTGGCATCGCACGAGTTTTTTCACATCGTAACGCCGCTCAATATTCACTCCGAAGAAATTGGTAATTTTGATTATAACGCCCCAAAAATGTCGAAACACCTTTGGATGTATGAAGGCTTGACCGAGTATGCGGCTGGACACATGCAAGCAAAATATGGTTTGATTGATACGCCAAAGTATTTGGATATGCTTCGTCAGAAAATCACGACTATGAAAGGAATGAAAGATAATCTGCCATTTACCGAAATGAGTGCCAACGTGCTGGATAAATACAAAAACCAGTACATGAATGTCTATAACAAAGGGGCTTTGATTGGTATGTGTTTGGATATTAAACTCCGTCAGCTTTCTGCTGGAAAATATGGTACGCAAACTTTGATGCAAGATTTATCGAAAACTTACGGAAAAGAACAATCTTTCAAAGATGATGAATTGTTCGATAAAATTACAACATTGACTTATCCCGAAATTCGTCAGTTTTTCACGACTTATGTAGAAGGAAAAGAGCCACTTCCATTGACCGATATTTTACAAAGCGTTGGTATTGATTATTTACCCGAAGCAACCATCAAACAAGCAAGTTTGGGCGGAATTGCCATTGGTTTTAATCAAGCTACTAATCGTTTAAAAGTTGCTAATATCGACAAAGTGAATGATTTTGGTAAACAAATGGGCTATAAAGCCAACGATGAATTGATTTCGGTGAATGGTGAAGCCATGGAAATGATGAAAATTCAGTCAATTATGGGGGAATTTGGTAGCAAAACCAAAGAAGGCGAAATGGTAACGGTAGAAGTTGCCCGCAAAAACGCCGAAGGCAAAGAAGAAATAAAAAACTTTCTGCTCCAGCAGTTTTGGTTGAAGTAAAGCAAAAAAATGTATTAAAATTGGCCGAAAATCCAACGGCTGAACAGTTGAAATTAAGAAATGATTGGTTAAAGCCTTAATTTTTGTATTTACAGGAATTACGCAGAATTAATAAAATTATAGCATTTTGAAGGTCATGGCTAAAGCCTAAATCGTTTTTTATTTTTTAATCCCAGACTTAAGTCTGGGGTTTAAAGATTGAGTACACTAATTGGCTTTAGCCATGACTTGTTATCAGTAATTTTGCGTAACTCTAAATTTCATCGAAAACATAGTTTTCTTAAAAAAAACATCTTTGAATTATTTCAGAGATGTTTTTTTTTGAGCGAATATTAATGACCAAAATTTGCCAAATGCCTGAAGTTATTTATATTTGTTATAAAAAAGCATCATAATGGAGAATACTTTGGATATAGTGAAATTGACGGGTTATAGTGGAACAATGACAAAAATTATTGCAGAAATGAACCCAGAAGAATATAAAGCATGGCAAATAGAAGCAAATATAGAAGTAAGGCGTACACTTTTTGCTAAAAATATGCCATTGGTTCATAAACATAATGGCCAAATAGTTGCAGAATATCCAGATGGAAAAATTGAAATTATTCACTAAATGCCACTCCTTTTTATTATTGCAGGCCCTCCAGGGATAGGAAAAAGTAGCTCTGGAAAACTTTTTCAGCCTCCAAATATTGATTCTTTGAATCATGACGCACTTTTTCTCTACTACAAAGCAAAGGGCGAGGATAATTACGAAGACTTATCCAATCTGAAAGCCAATGAGTTTATTCAACAAAAATTGAGCAATAACGAAGATTTCGGCGTTGAAATAAACCTCGGCTACGATAATCATTATGAATTATTGCGATACGTCAAAAGTAAATTTCCACAGTACGAAACAACAATTTGTATGTTTTTTACCAACGATTTAGACCTTTGTCTCAATCGGGCTATTATTCGAGAAAAGTCTGGTGGGCATAGCGTTTCCGAAAAAGTGATTCGTGAAATGTACGCCAATACCTTAGACCTTTTACAGAAAAATACTCATTTAGTAAATAACTTGATGTTGGTCGATATTAGCTACAACACTATTGATTTAGTTTTTGAGTTAAATCCAAAAGCAAATCGTTTGTTTATCAATTCCGAATTACCCACATGGCTTTTGGAAAACTTTCCTAAAATCTTGCATTTCAAGAAATAAGTAATTCTTGAAATAATTATATATATTCTACTTCAAAGTATATTTTAGCAAAAAACGTTTTATGTTATAAGTGCCTTAAAATCAGTACATTATATTGGCTTTGAATATATCATAGATGTAGTATCTAAAATCTATTATCAAAAAAGTGCAAATGTTTTTGGAGTTTACTTGCTTTATAAAAATATTAGCAGTACTTTTGCAATTGTATTAAAAAAAGGCACATCTGTATAGAGCCTCTGCGTTCATAAAATCGTTTCAAAGAGCATTTCTCTTTCATTCATTTTCCTTTCAGGGCAGCAACAGATGGTTCTCATCGTTCGCTTTATCATTATTTTTCGGCTATCGGGGCAATCCACGGTTTTGCGTGAGGACGACAGTGACGTTCCGACTAAAACATTTTATCCTTAATGGAACAAGTAAAATTTTCTGACCTTCCGGTCTCAGAGTACATCCTTCGTGCAGTTGAAGAAATGGGTTTCGAGTATACAACTCCAATTCAAGCACAGGGAATCCCAGTTGTGATGCGTGGCGGCGACTTTATTGGTCAAGCACAAACAGGAACAGGTAAAACAGCGGCATTTGGTATCCCTGCAATCGAAGCAGTTGATGTTGATAGCAAAAGCACGCAAGTACTCGTAATGTGTCCGACTCGTGAGTTGGCTCTTCAAGTAAAAGAACAAATCCAGAAATTAGCTAAGTACAAAAGAGGCCTCAACGTGGCTGCCATTTATGGTGGAGAATCGTATGAGCGTCAGTTTTTGGCTTTGAAAAAAGGTTCACAAATTGTGGTTGGAACGCCTGGCCGTATC
>JBKBSS010000286.1:0-4132 GCA_046291385.1 Emticicia sp.
AAACCCAAACCCCCACCCGACCCCGACGAAGTAGCCAAAGAAGAAACCCGCATAATGGTAAAGAAATTTAAGTTGGATGAAGAGCAGGAAATCTTGGTTTCGTCGCTCAATGAAGATTATGCCTACCAACGCAAAGATTTATACGAGCGTATCAAAAAAGATTTTGGACTGACCCAACCAACTCCCGCTCAAATAACTGAAGCCAAGGGCAAAATGGAAGCTTTAGAGGTAAAAAAAGACAAAGAACTCGAAAAAATATTCACTCCTGAACAGTTTAAAGCCTATCAGGCAGTGAAAGCTAAAGCCCAAAAAGGTAAAAAGAAGTGATAAATACTTAGAAAACATAGAAGTTCTTATTCCTGTGAATAAGAACTTTTTTTGTTTGTTTCAGTAAATTTTGATGACATAAAATCCGAAATAGCATAATATCACGTAAATTGAAGCGTTTAAACCATAAGTTCAACGAGCAATTTGTGAAGAAGAATTCTAACCTCATATTTTTTAGTTTATCCGAAGTCAAAACTGTTATTAGATTTCTCGGTCTGTTATTTTGGTTATTTTCTTTGAAAACGATTGCTCAAAATCCCCTATCTGATACGGTTGTGGTCACGCATCTCGACAGCCTTCGCCCACACCTCAGCTACGCTATCAACTGGGATGCACGAAGCTCAATCATTAAAACACAAAGAGTAAATATTTGGGGGGTAAACACTGGAATTATTTTGGGCAGAAAGCGAAATCAGATAACGTTGGGCTATTATTGGCTCAATTTCAACTCTTATTTACGCTTACTTGATTTACGAAAATCGGCAGCTAAAAGAGTAAACCTCGATTATTACACAAAAACCGACCTTTATTTTTTTAATCTGATGTACTGGAAAAACTTCATTAATAATAAAAAATGGCGTGTAAGTGTTCCTTTTGAAGTTGGTATTGGGGCAACCAAAAACGAAAACGTAGGACTTTTCAATGAAATTCGATTTTGGAAACGTAAAGATTACTTCGTACCGATACAAGCAGGCGTGTATGTCGGCTGGAAAGCTACTCGTTGGGGGGGGTTGGCCGTACAAGGTGGTTACCGATACGCTCTGCACCGAAGAAATATTCCAGAAAATTATAATGGACTTTATTATAGTTTAGGAGCAAACGTACAGTTAGAACTACTTAGCGACCTTTACAAATGGGTTTTCAAGAATAAAAAGCCCCTAAACATCATCAATTAAAGACTTCTAAGAAGTCAAAAATAAAGTATTTTATTTTTCAGGAAACATCAAAAAAAACTCTAATTCTGTTCCAGAAACCCCTAAAAAGAGCAAAATCCCTGTTTTTTACTACCGTTTAATCAAAAAAAAATAATTTTAGGTCGTAATACAATAAAAAACGTTTTTTTTTGTTGCTTTTACTTGAGATTATTTATATGTTTGTCACATCAAAATTAAAAAAACAAAAAAATACTTGTATATACATATAATTTTGTTTTATCTTTGAACCAAAATTAAGAATGCAAGTATTTACGCACATAAGTGCAACCTTTTGCAAAGAAATTTTGTATTACATATAGAAATAAAATATTAAAGATAAAAGTTGTGTGGATTTAGTAGCGGGAAAGGCTGGAATTATTTATTCCAGTCCTTTTTTTTTGTGTACCTATCAAAAAATAAATCAAATTTAATGCAACTGAATCCAGAAAAATAGAGTCTTATACGTAGAAATTCGATATGGTATTATTTAGTTTTTTCATAAAAGTTGTGTGGATTCAATTAAAAAAAGGCTGGTCGGTTTGAACCAGTCTTTTTTCATTAAAAATCGCCGTAATTGACTTGTAAACAAGGCAAACCGAGTTCTAAACGCCATAAATCGACTACTTGATTGCGGTCGTCAAGCACAAATCTTACAAAAAACTGTCCTTTTACATGAGCTTCGTAAAGCTCTTTCTTCACGACCGAATCTTTTCGGCCATCGCCCGCAGCTCGCATAAAAAGTGCGTCATACGTAATTCTATTATAAACCAGCCAATTGGCGGTTGGCCGTCGAGCGGCTTCATCTCGACCTGACATCAGAATAATTTTCACACCTAACGATGCGTAGTTTTTCAAGATTTCGGCAATTGGCTCGTTCAGTAAATCAGTTTCGCAACGTTGTGCATCAAACGGGCTACGGTCGTGGACAATTGCCAGAGTTCCGTCAAGGTCGCATAATATTGCAGGCGGCAAAGTATCATCTTGCGGCTGATAATGCGGCCCTCGCTTGCTCAAATCAATCGTTTTTTTGGTTGCATTGGTAGGCAATTTTTCTTTGGCGATGTGGTCGTTATACATTCGCATAATTACCTCTCGTCCAACCTTTTTTTCACGTACTTCATCACGAGCCAAGCATTCTTCGAGCGAAGTTTCCATTGTTTTAAATTCAATTTTCACCTCCTGATTAGTCTCTTTCTTGTATTTCTCAACAAGCTGTCGAATACGCTCAACGGGGCGTTCTGATAGATTTGTATCATCAATCACTACGTGTTTACCTTCTTTCAAAGCCTCGACAAGCATCATATCTCTCACCCGCTCAACAAATTTTTCGTTGGCCACCGAATGCTGAGAATTATCAAGCATCGCCCGCAATTCGTCTTTGTTGAGTCGTTTCCAAGCTCCTTTGTTTTCATCAATCAACTTTCGAGCAAAAGTTGATTTTCCACTGGCTGGTAAGCCTCGGAGGATTAAGACCAGCCCAGCAACGGCTACCGCCCCAGCCCCCAATGGGGGAATAATTGTTTTCATGTTTATATTTATTTTTTTAGAAGCCCCCATCAGGGGTTGGGGGGCTAAACGGCTTTTCAAATCTTGGTCGAATCATTTTCCAGATGATTGATATAATCGTCGGCGATGAGTTGTTTTAGGTCTTGGATAGTCATTTTTTTAAATTTAATGATACAAAGTAAAAACATTATTACGCAGTCTATTTGCGTAGGTAAAAAATAATTTGTAATTTATTATGATTTTCAATTCACGATTTGCAAATTGCAAATATTTCTTTAATATCATGAAAAAACATAATGGAATGCGACCGCAGGATATTTTGATTATCCTAAAAATATTATCAAGTTCTAAAGTTTCAAACGCTTGGAATGAAGTTAATGAAGATGCAGGAGTGTATTCATTAAAACAGTTTGTTTTGATACCTAATAATAACAAAAAAATCGCCAGTAGCCTCCAAATTAGTGAAGCAGAAGTATCAGAATCGCTTAGAAGGTCTGAGTATTCAGGCTTAATTTCTGATGCAAAAGTAAAAAAAGTAAATAAAAGAGCTTTGATGGAATTTATATTATATGGTATAAAGTATGTTTTTCCGACAAAACCAGGTGCTTTGGTTCGTGGTTTCCCAACGGCACATTCTGCACTTCCACTAAAAAACAATATAGTTTCGGAAGAAGCATTTGTGTGGGAACATTCAGAAGGCACTCAACGTGGGCAAATGATTGAGCCACTTTATCATACAGTTCCGATAATTGTCCAAACTGATGAAAATCTTTATGAACTATTGGCATTAGTTGATGCTATTCGTACAGGTTCAGCTCGTATAATTAATCTTGCATCACAGGAATTAGAAAAAAGAATTTTAGATTCATGGTAAATCTTTATAAAAACATTGTTCGTATAAAAGTGATTGCGGAGGCATTAGAAAAACTCAATCACAATATAGTTTTTGTGGGCGGAGCGGTTGTGGAATTGTATTGTGATGACCCAGCACGTGGAGAATCTCGTCCTACTGATGATGTGGATATTGTGGTTGAACTCATAAATAGAGGCTCGCACGCTGAATTAGAAGAGGAATTACGAAAAATTGGATTCCGCAATGATATGGATTCTAAAGTGATTTGCCGCTATAAGTATCATGACATTATTGTTGATATAATGCCAACCGATACCAAAATACTGGGATTTACTAATATTTGGTACAAAGAAGGAGTCAAAAATTGTACGAAATTCGATTTAGACAATGAGCGTAGTATTCAAATTTTCTCGATTTGCTATTTTCTTGCTTCTAAATTTGAAGCATTGAAATCAGAGCGACATGGAAAAGACTATCGTTTTAATAATGATTTTGAAGATATTATTTACCTATTCGACAATAGAATGGATAT
>JBKBSS010000287.1:0-4116 GCA_046291385.1 Emticicia sp.
CAAACGTCGGTGAGGTTAGTTGGTAGCTTTTCTTTGATTCGGTAGCCGTTTAAGCACTCAATAATCAGAGCGGGGTCATCGCCTTTCAGAATTGTGTTATAAAACCCTGCCGCCTGTACAAAATTGCGAGGAACTAACACATGAACGCCACGTAAAGCACCCAGCATGGCTGACATCGGCGAGCCTGAGTGCCAAATTCCTTCCAAACGGTGTCCACGAGTACGAACAATCAATGGAGCGGCTTGCTGCCCAACGGTTCGATAACGCAGCGAAGCTAAATCGTCGGTGAGGGTTGGCAAAGCGTAATAAATATAATCGAAATACTGAATCTCAACGATTGGACGAAGCCCACGCATGGCAGCTCCGATTCCTTGCCCAATAATGGTTGTTTCTCTGATGCCCGCATCGGTTACTCGCAGCTCTCCGTGTTTTTCCTGCAAACCCGCAAAACCTTGGTTTACATCACCGATTTTGCCTACATCTTCGCCCAGTGCAAATACTCTTGGGTCGGTTTCGAGCAAATTATCAAAAAAAGTATTGATAATTTCACGACCATCGACCATTGGGCTATCGGTTTTATAAATAGGAGCGATGCCCTGCACATTCATTGGTGAAGTTGGGTATTCGCTCAATAAATGTGAATTGAATCTTTTATAGTTTTCGGGAGCAACATCTTCCAGCCACTTGATTAATGCCTTTTTTACGGGTGAATCTTCAAAACGCAAAGTTCTTACGGCTTTTCTGATGGCCGAAGTTACATCTCGTCTGCCAGCATTTTCTGTTTTTTCAAGAGTTTCTCTAATTGCCAAAATCGCTTTGGTATTTTTACTTTCTGCCGAAACTTTTTTCAGAAGAGCAGTTGCCGAATCGTATTCTGGTTTTAATGAATCACGATAAGCCGTCCAAGCAGCATTACGAGATTTTTTGGCAACCTCTTTGGCTTGTGTTTCTATTTCGCTGAGTTCGTCTGGCGAGGCATAATTATTTTCGAGAATCCAATTTTTGAAATGTACATTACAATCAAACTCATGCTCAAACTGTAGTCTTTCTTTTGATTTGTAGCGTTCGTGCGAACCCGAAGTCGAGTGGCCTTGTGGTTGAGTTACCTCAATAACGTGTACAAGCACAGGTACGTGTTGGTCACGGGCATAAAGGGCGGCACGCTGATATGCTTCAATGAGTTCGACGTAGTTCCAAGCACGAGCCACGATAATTTCGAGTCCGTTAGAGCCATCTTTTCGCTGAAAACCTGCCAATGCTTCCGAAATACTTGATTTTGTGGTTTGGTATTTTATCGGCACCGATATTCCGTAGCCATCATCCCAAACCGAAAATATGATTGGAATTTGTAAAACTCCTGCTGCATTTATTGCCTCAAAAAACATTCCTTGCGATGTAGAAGCATCGCCAATGGTTGTGAAACAAACTTCGTTTCCTTGGTTTGAAAATTTTGTAAGGTGCTGTAAATCAGGGTTTTCTCTAAATAATTTTGAAGCATAAGCCAGACCAATGGCACGGGGCATTTGTCCAGCCGTTGAAGAAACATCACAAACGGTGTTGTATAATTCGGTTTGGTTGAGCCATTCGCCTTTATCATCTATCCAACGATTGCCGTAGTGAGCATTCATTGAGCGGCCGCCCGTAAATGGGTCGTGTTCGACATCCGTATGGGCGTATAATTGAGCAAAAAATTGCTGCCAAGTAAGTCCACCAACGGCAGCCATAAAAGTTTGGTCACGGTAATAACCCGAGCGAAAATCGCCTTTACGAAAAACTTTCGACATTGCTATTTGAGCCAACTCTTTTCCATCGCCAAAGACCCCAAATTTGGCTCTTCCTCTAAAAACATCCTGTCGGCCGATGTAGCTTACCTCTCGGCTTTCGCAAATCACTCGATAATCGTTGAGAACTTCTTTTTTTGTCAAAAGAACATCAGTCGAAGCAATTGAGGCAAGTAAGTCTGTCATAAGATGAAATATAGAGCGAGTAAACGCTACTGGCTAAAAGAACCGATTTTTTGGGTCATTATTATTATAGAACCGAGAATAGTTAGTATAACAACTAATTTCAACGTAAAGTTAGAAAAAAAAAAATCATTTTTCAAAAAATTGAGAACTGGCATAATTTTGTTAATGACTTGTTAAAAATTTGGGATATATATCTACAATGATGTTTATTTGTATTAATAATGTGCTTTGCTAATAACAAAATCTTTTTTAAAACTTATAAATCAATTAAATCAATGAAAAAATTATTTTTAACAATTGCAGTAGTATTTGCTTTCGTAGCAGCATCAAACGCACAAGGAGTATTGAAATTCAACAAAGAAGTGCATGATTTCGGTAAATTATCAGAAGGCCCATTGGCAACTTATAACTTTGAAGTAACAAATACTGGTACAGCTCCAGTTGTTATCTCAAACGCACAAGCATCTTGCGGTTGTACAACTCCTGAATTTTCGAAAGACGCTATCATGCCAGGTGGTAAAAGTGTAATCAAAGTTGGATATAACACTTCTGGCCGTCCAGGTGCTTTCACAAAAACTATCACAGTTGTGAGCAATGCTGAAAACTCATCAGTTGTCTTAACTATCAAAGGTGAAGTAACTTCAGCTCCTGCACCAGCAGCAGCTCCTGCGGCATCGCCGAATGCTAAGAAAAAATCATAATCTGAGAAAAGATTAGTTTTCATCCAAAAGCCTCTCGCAAAACTGCGGGAGGCTTTTGTGTTTTTAGAAGAATTGGCTTGAAAACATTGAATATAAATACCAAATTTTTATATTTGAGTGTTGTAAGTAGTCCACGGTCAATAGTTGACAAGTTCATAGTAAGTTAATTGGTTTATAATCAATTACTTATAAATTTCAAAATTTGTCGATTATATCTATTTCATTAAGTAGAGGTACGAATTACGAGGTACGAATTACAAAATGCTGAATATTAGCGGTTTATAAGCAATCAAATTGACGTTTATTTTTGTCCCAGTACTTACTTAATAAATAAAAACACCAACAATCCCTCTTGAACCTATGAATTTTCTTTGTATCTGTACGT
This sequence comes from Emticicia sp., assembly GCA_046291385.1. Lineage (GTDB taxonomy): Bacteria > Bacteroidota > Bacteroidia > Cytophagales > Spirosomataceae > Emticicia. Next base: position 3,054 of record JBKBSS010000287.1, read on the forward strand.
ACTTTAAAGGTGTAGAATTTCTAAAATCTTGCAAAGCCGAAGGTAATAATGTGTATTTGCTCACTAACCAGAAATTGCAAGATAAAGCATGGCCTCGTGAGTCAATCGACGAGTTTTTTTATTTAGATAATGTAGAAAATACATTCGACACCTACCAAAAAATACTGGTCGGCTTGGCAGCTTTGATGCGAAGCAAAAAAATTGACAGGGTAGTAGCACTCGACGACTTTGATGTCGAAAAAGCCGCTTTGGTGCGTGAGCATTTCCGTATTCCTGGAATGGGACAAACAACGGCTCGGTATTTCCGAGATAAACTTGCTATGCGTGTGCAGGCACAGGATGCGGGCATTGCCGTTCCGCCTTTTAGTACGCTTTTCAATGATGTTGATATTACCGAATACCTTCAACGTACTTCGCCGCCGTGGGTGATTAAACCACGTTCTGAAGCATCGGCGGCTGGAATCAAAAAAGTGCATAGTTTCCAAGAAGCATGGGATACCGTGCATTCGTTGGGCGATGAACGCCATAATTTTCTGATTGAGCAATTTAAACCTGGCAATGTCTATCACGTAGATTCGCTGACGCTCAACGGTAAAGTGATTTTTACAAGATGTAGCCAATACCTCAATACGCCTTTTGAAGTAGCTCACGGTGGCGGAATTTTTCGCTCGGTTACGGTTGAGCATGATTCGGAAGATGATGCTGCACTCAAGAAAATGAACGAAGATGTGATGCGAGCGTTCGGCATGAAATCAAGTGCATCGCATACCGAAATGATAAAATGCCACGAAGATGGAAAACTTTATTTCCTTGAAACGGCTTCACGAGTGGGAGGGGCAAATTTGGCGGAAATGGTCGAGTATTCGTCGGGAATAAATTTGTGGCGAGAATGGGCAAAAATCGAAACGATAGTTGCAATGGGTGGAACTTACGAATTGCCAGTCGTGAAAGATTATTATTCGGGAATTGTGATTTCGCTTTCATCGCACGAACATCCTGATTACGCTCCTTTCAATGACTCCGAAATTGTTTGGAAAATGAGCGAAGAAACCTATCACGTAGG
>JBKBSS010000028.1:0-16528 GCA_046291385.1 Emticicia sp.
TAATTACCCACTTTATAACCCATGATTATTACACGCATTCTAAGCACACTTTTGCTCGTTTTATATTTGGTTTCTGATACTTCTTTCACTAAGGCTTTTGCCCAACGAAGAAAGGCAGCCCAAAACGAAGAGTACCCAAAAGGCTACTTTATGTTTCCGATTCAACCTGGCCAACAAGCATCATTATCGGGTGGTTTTGGAGATTTACGAACCAATCACTTCCATGCAGGCATTGATATTCGTACGGGGGGCGTTGAAGGCTACCAAGTTTATGCCGCCGCCGAAGGCTACGTTTCAAAAATCAGAGTCATGCGTGGCGGTTATGGAAATGTAATCTATATCACACATCCCAACGGCTACACGACCGTTTATGGACACCTAAAAAACTTCAATGCTCGCATCGAGCAGTATGTTCGACAGGAAGAATATAATCAACAAACTTGGGATATTGAACTTTCACCTTCGCCCAACGATTTACCCGTTAGAAAAGGGGAAATCGTTGCAATCGGTGGCAATACAGGTGCATCGGGCGGGCCACACCTCCACTTCGAGATTCGTGACGAAGCCGAAAATGCAATCAATCCATTACAATTTGGTTTCTGGGAAATTCAAGATTCACAAGCACCTGTTATTGAGCGAGTTATATTAAAAACACTCAATGCGTATTCTCGTGTCAATGGCGAATTTGGCAGAGTTTCAATTGCTCCAACTCGCACTTCGGATGGCAATTATAGCATTCCAGCCGTCATTAAAGCACATGGTACAATCGGGCTTGAACTCAATACTTATGACCGAAGTCAAACCTCACCATTTAGATTAGGTGTGACCGATGTTGAGGTGAAAATTGATGGATATACAAGCTACAAACTTAATCTGGAAAAAATGCCTTTTGATATATCGAAAGACATCAACGTACATATTGATTATGACATCGCAGAAAGTAATGGCGTAAGAATTCAAAAATGCTATGTTGCCGATGGAAATCGCCTTTCGATTTATGAAACTGACCAAAATCAAGGCAAAATCGTTGTAAGAGATGAAGAAATTCATAGGATTTCGGTTGAGGTGAAAGATACTTATGGAAATACATCAACCATGAATTTTTCGATTCAAGGCGACCAACCTAACGAAACTTTCGCAGAAGAACTGGCCGAAGAAAGCAATTACTCAGGAAATATATCGACATCTATCACCGAGAATACATTGGCAATCAGAACCAAAAACGCCAAAGCACCAGCCGCAATTCTGCAATATAAAGGAATTCCGACGGCTGTTCCCTTAGCTTATCGCCGAGGTGCCGAATCGGTTTATCTGCATGACCTAAATAAGGGCATTGCAGATTTCATACAAGTAGAAAATAGTTCGGAAAGACTGAATATTAAGCAGGAAGTTCTTCCAGAACAAGGACAATATTATGCTGAACCAAATCTTAATATTGACTTTGCGGATGCGGTTTATGATACACTTTACTTGAAAACTGCCCTTAATGGCAATCGCCTTTCGATAAATACCGAAAAAATCCCGCTAAAAGATTTTATGACAGTAAATTGGACTCCTTTGGGCGTGGCAATTTCCCAAAAAACAAGTGTCTATTACGTAAATGATGGACGAAAATATTTGGGTGGAACGTGGCTCGGCAACCAAATTCAGTTCAAAACCAAAGAATTGGGCGATTTTCAAGTAATTACTGATAATGACGCCCCAAATATTCGTCCAGTTAGAATCGACTCATCCGAATTGCGTTTCACGATTTCGGATGGACTTTCAGGGATAAAAACCTTTAACTGTTACGTAAATGGTCAATGGGTTTTGATGGATTATGAATATAAATCAAACCGAATTTGGTCAATAAAACTCGATGAATCAGAAACATTCAGCGGTGATTTAAAGTTAGAAGTAACGGATAACGTAGGAAATTTGGCAGTTTACGAAGTCGATATTGATGAATACAGAGCCACCCAAAGAGTCGTAAAGAAAGTTTCAAAGAAATCATCATCGAAGAAAACCTCTAAAAGCAAAAAAAATGTCTCTAAAAGTAGGAAGTCCAGCTCCAAAAATTCAAGCAAAAAACCAAGTCGGAAACGTCGTTAATTTATCAGACTTTGAAGGCAAAAAAGTAATACTTTACTTTTATCCGAAAGATTCAACACCAGGTTGCACGGCACAGGCTTGCAGCCTTCGGGATAATTATGAAACACTTTTGGCTAAAGGTTACACAGTTTTAGGCGTGAGCGTGGATGATGAAAAATCGCACCAAAAATTCATTAAAAAATACGACCTCCCATTCGACTTACTGGCCGATACCGACCAAAAAATAGTAAACGATTATGGCGTTTGGGCAGAAAAATCAATGTACGGCCGAACATATATGGGAATCGTTCGCACAACTTTCGTTATCGACGAAAAAGGCATTATCGAAGAAATTATTCAGAAAGTAGATACCAAAAACCACGCCGAGCAGATTTTGAAATAACACTTGCTTTTAATCATTTTCTCATTATATTTACAAGAAAAAAGATGATATGGAAGTTTTAGAATCAATCAATTACGAAGCTGCCTACGAATTAGAAAGAGGAAAACCAATGCCCAGTAAAAATCATAATCGTTTACAAATCATGTTAGCATTTGTCTTAATGCAAAAATATGATGAATTGTACGATATTCTTTCAGAAGCAGATTTAGAGCTTTCAACTGGTTGGGCAGTTCCTGATTTAGTCATTTATCCAAAACTCGAATACGATTGGATACATGATGAAATAAAAATGACACAAGTACCAATCACAACCATCGAAATACTTTCACCCAAACAATCAATTGCCGATTTGGTCATAAAAGCAAAAGATAAATTCTTGGCAGCGGGTGTAAAATCATCGTGGATTATAGTTCCACCTTTAAAGCAAATTACCATTCTTTACCCAGATGGTACTTCCGAAAATTATACAACTGGACTAATAACAGATAAAGTAACTGGTGTAGAAATCGAATTAGACCAAATTTTCAGATAAAAAAGCATTAACATACTTTAAAAACACAAAAACCTCGCTTTCGTGAGGTTTTTGTGTTTTTAAAGCAAGATGTATTGCTTACTTTTGCATAATACTAAGTAAAACATTCCTTTTTTATATTTTTTTATTACTTTTGTATTAATTGTATATTTGACACTTAATAATTATTTTTAAATGCAAACCAAAGAATTACAAGACATCGCTTCGCAGGTTCGTCGAGACATCGTTAGAATGGTTCATGGCTGTCAATCAGGTCACCCAGGCGGTTCATTAGGTTGTACTGATGTAATTGTTGGACTATATTTCCAACAAATGAAAATCAACAACCGTAAAGGTAAAGGCGGATTCCTTACCTTTAATATGGATGCCACAAACGAAGATTTATTTTTCCTTTCAAACGGTCATATCTCACCTGTTTTTTATAGTGTTTTGGCTCACAGAGGCTATTTCGATAAAACAGAGTTGGTTACTTTCCGTAAATTAAATTCTCGTTTACAAGGACACCCAACCACGCATGAACATCTTCCAGGTATTCGTATTGCGTCGGGTTCACTCGGACAAGGAATGTCAGTAGCAATTGGTGCAGCATTGGCGAAAAAATTAAATGGTGAATCAACTACAGTTTATTGCTTGATGGGCGACGGTGAGCAACAAGAAGGACAAGTTTGGGAAGCAGCACAAGCCGCTCCACACCACAAACTTGACAACTTGGTTGGAATCATCGACTTGAACGGACAACAAATTGATGGCCCGACTGAAAAAGTAATGTCAAACCGTGATTTGAAAGCTAAATACAAAGCATTCGGCTGGAATGTAATGGAAATCAAAGATGGTAATGACATGGAGCAAGTAGTAGCGGGTTTGCGTAAAGCGAAGCGTTTATTGGGCAAAGGTCAACCAGTGATGATTATGTTAAAAACCGAAATGGGTGCTGGCGTTGACTTCATGATGGGAAGCCACAAATGGCACGGTGTAGCTCCAAACGATGAGCAATTGGCCGCAGCTTTGGCTCAACTGCCTGAGACTTTGGGAGATTATTAAACCCCTAACCCCTAAAGGGGAGTAAATGTTGTATGACTATGATAACTTCATTGAAACAATTAGATTTGAATAAGCAGTATTCTTATGCTGATTATCTCAAATGGGAAATCAAAGAGCGAGTAGAACTTTTTAAAGGTTTTGTTCGACAAATATCCGCACCTGCAAGAAAGCATCAAGACCTTTCAAGGAACTTGACTCGACAGATTGACAATTACTTTTATCCCAAAAAATGCAAATTTTACGTTGCTCCTTTTGATGTTAGATTAACAAAGTTTGATGAAACAAAAGATAAGGAAATACTGACGGTCGTTCAGCCTGATATTTGTGTGATTTGCGATGAAAAAAAATTGGATAAAAGAGGATGTTTAGGTTCACCCGATTTAATTGTTGAAATTCAATCTCCAGGAAATACCAAGAGAGAGATGAAAGATAAGTTTGAATTGTACGAAGAAGCGGGTGTAAGAGAATATTGGATTGTTGACTCGGTACAAAATTTTGTGTTGGTCTATTACCTCAACGAAGCAGGAAAATACATCGGAACGAAGCCGTATTCGCAAGAAGAAATCTTTAATTCAGTAATTTTTCCAGAATTAGAAGTCGATTTGAATAAAGTTTTTGAAGTTTAAGACCACCCCTAACCCCTAAAGGGGAACAAATATTTTGAAGATAAAATCTTTACATATCAAAAACTTCAAGTCTATCGTTGATTTAACCATCAACGAGCCAAATCCTTTTACCGTTTTTGTCGGACCAAATGGAAGTGGAAAGTCTAATATTTTTGAGGCTTTGGAGTTTTTTATTTCTGAGAATTCCTTCGATTATAGAATGAAATTATTTGGGGGAAAAAATGATATTCTGAATAAAAACCAATCTGAAAATGAAGAGTTATGGTTTAACTTAGTACTTGATGATTTTCATTGGGAAACATCAAAATATCCTTTTAAATTTATCGTTCCAGATAGTTCAAAGATTTTAGATTGGGATTTAGAGGAATCAAAAATAAGGGACGAGGAAAAGAAATGGGGAAAAATTATTAATTCATTCTCACGAGTTTTTGTCAAGAACAAGGAAAAGCAGAGGATTAATTATTCTGATGATTCAAAACTAACATTTTCTTGCGACAACCTCGAAAAGGTTCTAAAACGTCTTCTCGAAAACAAAGAAAAACGAGAAGAAATAAGCGAATGGTTAGAATTATTTTTACCAGAATTTGATAGAATTGAAGTTCAAAAAAGTGCATTTAGCAGAAATGAAGACCTTTTGATTTATCAGAAACATTACAAAGAACCCTTTAATAAAGAACTCATTTCTGATGGCACTTACAATATAATTGCCTTACTGACAGCCGTTTATCAATCTGATGAGCCTCAGTTTTTGTGCATCGAAGAGCCTGAAAATGGTTTACATCCAAAAGTTATTAAACAATTAGTCAATTTTTTCAGAAATGCGTGCGAAGAAAAGGGTCATTATATCTGGTTAAATACTCATTCTCAAACTTTGGTCTCCGTTTTAGACCCTAAAGAAATTATTTTGGTAGATAAAATAAATGGCGAAACTCAAATCAAACAATTTGGCCATGACTTTAATTTGCATGGTTTTGAAATGGATGAAGCATGGCTATCAAACGCACTGGGGGGAGGTTTGCCATGGTAAGGTTAGGGATTATTTGTGAAGGAGAATCCGAAACGATTATTTTTAATGATAATTCTTTCAAAAATTGGCTACATTCTTTAAATATTGAATTAGTAAGTGTACAAGAAACAGGTTCTATTAACCAATTTTTTGAAGACAGATTTGAAAAACACCGAGCCTTAATGCTTCTAAAAAATGTTGATTTTATTGTAGCTTTAATTGACTTAGACAAAGCACCATCGTTAAAAGAACACAAAACAAGAGTCAATATTCTCCAAAATGAAGCAGTGGTTATTGCAGTGAAAGAATTTGAATCATGGTATTTAGCGGATAAAAATGCGTTAAATAATCTTTTACAAAAACAAGTTTTAATAGAGTTTCCAGAAGAAGTACAAGAGCCTTTTAAAGAAATAGTAAAGCTCAATAATGGCAAAGGATTTGGTAAAAGTAAACCTTTTTTAGCAAAAATGATGCTTCGTAACGGCTTTTCAATAGAAAATGCCGCCAAACACCCAAATTGCCCAAGTGCAAAATATTTTATTAAAAAATTAGAATCATTAAATCAATAAATGCCCAGTTGGGCTTAGTGTCTTATGACAAAATATCCATTTACCGAGAAAAAAGATACACGCTCTGGATTCGGAGCGGGCATGACCGAGCTTGGTCGCACAAATCCTAATGTCGTGACACTCTGTGCCGACTTAGTGGGTTCATTAAAAATTGATACTTTTATTAAAGAAAACCCTGAGCGTTTTATCCAATGTGGTATCGCTGAGGCAAATATGATAGGCGTAGCGGCTGGCTTGACTATCGGCGGAAAAATTCCGTTTGCTACAACTTTCGCTAACTTCGGTTCGAGCCGTGTGTATGACCAAATCCGTCAGTCGGTTGCTTATTCTGACAAAAACGTTAAGATTGCCGTTTCGCACGCTGGTCTTACTTTGGGCGAAGATGGAGCAACGCACCAAATCTTAGAAGATTTGGCCATGATGCGTTCGTTGCCAAACATGACAGTTATTAATCCTTGCGATTTCAACCAAACAAAGGCGGCAACAATCGCTGCTGCCGAACACGAAGGCCCAGTTTACTTACGTTTTGGTCGCCCAGTTGTGCCTGTTTTCACTGCACCTGACCAAAAATTTGAAATCGGAAAAGCATGGATGGTTTCGGAAGGAAAAGATGTAAGTATTTTTGCAACGGGCCACTTAGTTTGGGAAGCAATCCAAGCGTGTGAGATTTTGGAAGCAAAAGGCATCAGTGCGGAAATCGTTAATATTCACACTATCAAACCTTTGGACGAAAAAGCGATTTTAAAATCGGTTCGTAAAACTAAATGTGTGGTTTCGTGCGAAGAACACCAAATGAACGGTGGTCTGGGCGATGCAATTGCTCAAACATTAGCTAAAAACTTCTTAGCTCCACAAGAATACGTAGCCGTAGATGATTCATTCGGTGAGTCGGGAACGCCTGCTCAGTTAATGGAAAAATATGGCTTAAATGCTGCAACAATCGTTGAAAAAGCGTTGAAAGTTATTGCAAGAAAAGGATAAAATGTTATCTTTGAATATAAAAGTGCTGGTTACAAATACTTGGTAATCAGCACTTTTGCTATTAATCCAGTTATAAGATTAAACTTTGTTTGGGTTTAATTGTCAAACCAGCAACACAAAAAATATTTTTTGTATGATATCTGATTCGGAACTGCTATTACAATTTCAAGATGAGCTTAAACGGCACGATGCTTTTAGTCAACTGATAAAAAAATATCAGCAAAAAATCTATTGGCACATCCGTAAAATAGTCATCGACCACGACGATGCCGATGATGTTGTGCAAGAAACTTTCATCAAAGTTTGGCAAGGTTTGCAAAACTTCAGGTCTGATTCACAACTTTATACTTGGATTTACCGAATTGCAACCAACGAAAGTCTAAACTTTTTACAGAAAAAACGTCGCCAAAATCACGTTCCACTCGAAAACGATGATAGCCTTGACTTACTCAATACGCTCGAAAGCTCAATAAGTCAAGATTACATTTCGGGTGACGAGATTCAGTTAAAATTACAAAAAGCACTTTTGCAATTGCCTGATAAACAGCGACTTGTGTTTAATATGAAATATTATGATGATATGAAATACGAAGAAATATCCGAAATAACGGGAACGTCGGTCGGAGCTTTGAAAGCGTCGTATCACTTAGCAGTAAAGAAAATTGAGGAAAATCTGAGTAAGCAAGAAGTAAGTTTTTGATAAAATATTTAAACCTTTTTGAAATATGTTTGTCAAAACAACGTTCTGACAAATTTTTGAAGCAAAAACACAATGATTTCACTCGATAAAATAGCCAAAATTAACGTATTCAAAGTTCAAGATAATTACTTTGAAGAACTTAGTGTGTCTATTTTGAAACAAACTTCCGAATCTACGACAAGCCTTAGGTCAAAAAACGAAGCACCTTTTACAATGCCCGATGGTTATTTTGAAGGACTTTCAGCCAAAATAATGGGTAGAATTGAGCTAATCGAAAAGAAAAACATTGATATAGAAAGTCTCGAACGAGTAAATGTTTTCAAAGTTCCCGATAACTATTTTCAGGAACTCGAAAGGAATACCAACATTGAGCGGTTCGGGAAAGCCAATGTTTTCAAAGTTTCAGAAGGTTATTTTCAAGCTTTAAGCGAGAGGCTTTTATTGAATATTGCACCAAAAGCAACCAAGATTATCAAAGTAAACTGGTGGAAAAGTCCACAAATTGGATGGTCAGTGGCAGCAAGTATAGTTCTAATGACTGGTTTGTGGTTCGGAATGCCTCAGTTTACAAAAGATAAAACTGAACTGGCTCTCGAAAAAGTGAGCAACGATGAAATAAAAACGTATCTCGAAACCCAAGATTTAAGTTACCTTGAATACGAATCAGCCACCGAAACAACTCAAAACTCAGCAAAAGTAACTGATAATAAAGTTTTAGACGGTTTAATCATCGACAAACAAGATATTTTGGAGCATCTCGAAAACCAAGATTTAGAAGAAGAAATTTAACGTAAGAAGAAAATAGAGTTAACTAACATAAATTGGTCAGACGTGCCGTCAGACCGTCATAAAAAATGAAAAAAATAGTTTTTATATTGCTGCTAATTCCGATAATCTCAATTGCCCAAAACCGTCAAGGTGGCGGCGGAGGTCGAATACAAAAAATACATTCGGCCAAAATCGGAATGATTACCGAACGCTTAAACCTTACGCCTGAGCAAGCTCCGCAATTTTGGGCGGTTTATAATGAATACGAAAATAAGAAAATAGAAATCAAAAAAAGTATTCGCCGAACAATGGAAGATGCAGTTTCGTTGGCCGCAACTGACGATAAAATTCTTTCAGCTCAAAAACAGGCGATTGCACTTCGCAGAAAAGAAATTGACTTGGAAGAAGAATATATGACAAAAATTCTCCGTACAATCACGCCTCGACAGTTTTCTGAACTCAAACGTACCGAAGCAAATTTCAATAAAATGCTTCTTGAAAAACTCAACGAAAAAGCAGGTAACTAATAATTTAGTGCCGCAATTATAGGAAGGCTTCGCTTTGAGCGAAGCCTTCCTTATTTTTATACGTAAAAAGAAAAATAAAGCATGATTTTTGACTAATTTTGCGTAGAAATTACTCCTTTTGAAGATGCAAAACAATATCAATAAAAGCAATCGTCTCAATAATTTGAGTTATGCTATTCGTGGGCCAGTTTTCGAGAAAGCACAGCAACTCGAAGCAATGGGGCAAAAAATCATCAATCTAAACATCGGCAATCCTGCTCCGTTTGGCTTTGATGTACCCGACGAGATTGTCCATGATATGATTATGAATATCAGAAATGCACAAGGTTATGTGCATCATTTGGGCATTTTTTCAGCCCGCAAGGCTATCATGCACTATACGCAACAGATTGGTGTTCAGGGAGTTACGATTGATGATATTTTTATTGGTAATGGTGTAAGCGAGCTAATCGTAATGACGATGCAGGCTCTCTTAAACGATGGTGATGAAATCTTGATTCCATCGCCCGATTATCCACTTTGGACAACCTCAGTAGCACTTTCTGGCGGAAAACCCGTGCATTATATCTGTGACGAAGAATCTGACTGGAACCCAGATTTAGATGATATTCGCCGCAAAATTACTCATAAAACAAAAGGTATCGTAGTTATCAATCCAAATAATCCAACGGGAGCGGTCTATGATAAAGATATTCTGGAAGGAATAATCAAAATTGCGGCCGAACATAATCTGATAGTTTTTGCCGACGAAATTTATGATAAAATTCTATTCGACGGAGCAAAGCATATTCCGATGGCTTCATTGAGTGAAGATGTTTTTGTGATGACTTACGGTGGTTTATCAAAAAATTATCGTGCTACGGGCTTCCGTGGTGGATGGGTAATTTTGAGCGGAGCAACCCACCGAGCAAAATCATTTGTCGAAGGGTTTACACTTTTAGCAAGTTTACGTCTGTGTGCTAATGTGCCTGCTCAATATGCCATTCAGACAGCTTTGGGCGGTTATCAGAGCATCAATGATTTAGTTGCTCCTAACGGAAGATTATGTAAGCAACGTGACTTGATTCATTATAAAATCACTGATATTCCTGGGGTTACATGCGTAAAACCCAAAGGTGCATTGTATCTTTTCCCGAAAATAGATTTAAGAAAATTCTCTTTTCGTGACGATGAGCAATTTACATTCGATTTATTGTGCGAGCAGAAAGTTTTGGTTGTGTCGGGAACTGGCTTTAATTATATCAAACCAGACCATTTCAGAATTGTATTTTTGGCTTCGTCCGAAGAATTAGAAACTGCTTCTGGCCGAATCCAAAACTTTTTAGACCATACTCGCACACACATCGACGAGTTGGAGTTAGCTTAAACTAATTGAGAATGATAGAGATTCTCAATTATCCATTTTCAATCGCACGGGCGACCCCGTATCAATTAAAAAAATGCTTCATTTAGGTATAAAAAACACATTACGCATTCTTCGAGGTACGGGCGTTGGAATGTTTTTAGGCGATGACGAAGGCAATGACGTGCTTTTGCCTAAAAAATACGTTCCCGAAAATGCCATTGTGGGCGACGACATCGAAGTATTTATTTACCGAGATTCAGAAGATAGAATTATTGCTACCAACCTCGAACCCAAAATCCAATTAAATCAATTTGCTTGTTTACAAGTAAAATCGGTTACAGCAATCGGTGCTTTTTTGGATTGGGGACTCGAAAAAGATTTGTTTGTGCCTTTTAGAGAGCAAAACAAAAAAATGGAAGAAGGCCGATGGTACGCTGTTTATCTGTATTTAGATGAAGAAACCGACCGTTTGGTGGCATCTTGCAAGGTAAATCGCTATTTTGAGAAAGAAAACATTGATTTGCAGATTGGACAAGAAGTTGACCTTTTGATTTTTGAAGAAACAGATTTGGGCTTAAATGCTGTCATCAATAATAAATACAAAGGTCTGATTTATGAAAATGAGATTTTTCAAAGAATTAAGATTGGCACTCGTACCAAAGGCTTTGTAAAAAATATCAGAGAAGATAATCGTGTTGATTTAAGTTTGCAGAAACAAGGCTACGCCAACGTAGAACCAAACGCCGAACGTATTTTGGAAAAACTAAAAGCCAATAATGGTTTTTTGGATGTAACTGATAAAAGTGATGCCAATTACGTAATGTATCAACTCGAAATGAGCAAAAAAACATTCAAAAAAGCAGTTGGAGCATTGTATCGCCAAAAAATTATCAGAATCGAAGAAGACGGAATTTATTTGAATTGATACGTAGAGACGTTGCAATGCAACGTCTAATGCGAGAATAATATTTAAATCGTTACAATGCGACGTCAAGGCAAGAATTAACGTCAAAAATATCTATAAAGAGAGACGTTGCGTTGCAACGTCTCTACAAAAAATGACACTACTTATTCAACTCAGTAGCCAAAACCATTCTGATTTTCAGTTTTGCACCGAGCGACATCGCATCTACTAAATCCTGCACTGTCAGCGAGCTTTCTGCTCGTAATACAACCGTCGGTTCTTCCATTCCTTGCACGGCAGCCATTAATTTCTCTTCCAACTGCGGAAATGGAATCGGTGTCGAATTAATGTAATATACTTTATCTTTCGTAATTGTGAGCGAAACTGGTTGTTTACTCACATCATGAGTCGATTTTGAAGATTTTGGAAGCAATAGTTTTATCACGTTTGGGTTTCCCAACGTAGATATAATCAAGAAAAACAACAACAAGAAGAACATGATGTCGTTCAGCGATGAGGTTGATACCTCGGCTACAAATCTTCTTTGTCTTTTTAATTTCATATTTTGGACGATGGTCGATAAACGACTGACGATAGTTTTTCGTTTAAAAATATATTTTAAACAAGAATTAAAAAAAGTTTAACTTTAACTACGCACTATTGACGATAGACTACGGACTAACGAACAGGCTCATTTAAAGTATCAAGAAAATCCATAACCGTTGCTTGTAACTGGATTCCAAATTTATCAATCATCATATTGATTCCGTGATAACCGATGTAGGCAATTAAACCAACAACCAAACCCGAACACGAAGAAATCATTTTTTCGTATAAACCATTAGCAATGATTTCGATGGTAAAATTACCTGTTGTACCAATATCATAAAAAATACGGATAATACCCAAAATTGTACCTACAAAACCCAAAATTGGAGCAACCCCAGCAATCAAACCAAGATAACCCATATTTTTTTCCATTTTTGAAACCTCCAAATTGGCTTGAATTTCCATCGCACTTTCAATATCTTTCACGGGGCGGCCTATACGAGTAATTCCTTTTTCTAAAATTCTGGCAATCGGCAGATTTGTGCTTTTACACAAAGTTGTTGCAGTACGTAAATCGCCTCTCAGAATATTATCTTTCAAAGACCTCAAAAATCCGAAATCAATGTTTGATGCACTTCTGATGAACAAATAACGCTCAAACATAAAGAATATCGTGACGAATAACAAGATTAAGATTGGATAAATAACAATACCGCCTTTGAGGAGTAGGCTTAAATAATTGATTGATTCCGCACTTGCTGCCGTAGCAGTTGAGTCAACTTGTAGCAAAACAGTTTGTAACATATAAGGTCGAGAAATATATGGTTCGGTTATTTAACTTTAAAACGGTAAAATTTAGTATGTAAAACTATTACTTTTTCTTAAAAACTACGCTCCCATTGATTTAAGAGCAGCCTTCATATTGTCGAGCTGACGTTTTTTCTGTAAAATCACTGGAGCTGCCACTCTTTCTTTACAATCAAATAAACTACAACGCTCACAAGTTTGGTTTACTTCTCTGACTGAAATCTTGGGGTCAGCCAAAAACTTAAACTTACTGCGTAGGTTATCGTTTAGTTCAAAGCCCATTGTTACACTGATATTCAGGTGCGAAATGATACTAAGCGGACGAGCCATCGACATCACAAAATACTGATTTTCGGAGTCAACGTAGTTAGAAATCTGCACTCCAACCAACGGTTCTTTGTATTTGGTATTTTGTTGTAAATTAGAAACATTATCTAAAATATTTAAAGAAATCCAGCGACGACAGTAATGTTCCTTCTGAGTTTCGTGCGGATTATGTTTTTTAGCCAAGTGCATTTCCTTGGTCAAATGATATTCTTTTTTGCCTGAAGGTGCCTCAAATCGCAGAAAGAAAATACCATCAATACCAAAATGTTTAGGCAAAACATTACTTATTCGGTGATATAAGGTTTCGGGAGTAGCCTGAAAATGGTTAGCCAAATCAACCAAAGCTTTATCGCTCCAAGTTTCTTGATTGAATAATTTTTCTAATTTTTCGATTAATTTTTCCTTGCGAATCAGAATCGCACCCGCAAAATACGAAGCATTAAAGTTATTAAGTACCGAATCAAACGATTTGACTTCTACCCACGACGAAGTATAAGGTCGCTCTTTGATTTTCATGTACAAAAACCCTAATTCACGACCCAAAGTAAACGCTCGTTGGTCGGAAGTAATACGCTTATTGATGAGTAAAATATTAGTTTTTGGCAAAAATACCGAACGAATATTCACAATATCGGGATAATCTTCCTCATCAAAATATTTTATGGTAAAACCGTATTTATCAGTGAGAAGATTCGACAAAAAGTATTCATCAACTTGTTGTTCGGGAGAAATTTTGTGTTCGGCCAAAAACTTATCAACTTCTTCTTCTATTTCGGGGAAATAATTATCGTGCATTTCTTGGTACGAACGCAGAACCGCAAAATAAAACTGCTCGACCGACATATTATAACTTCTGCCGATTTCGATAATTGTACTGATAAATGCACTGAGTTTAGTCGGAGCATCAGAAAGCAATTCAAGCAAATCGGCTGGCGAAATGCCAAAAATTTCAAAAGGAAGTTCGGTAAGAAAATTTGACCGTAGAAGTTCTGAAATTGGCTCTAATTTTTTATTAAGTTTCAACGAAACGAGGGTGTCATAATCAACGCCCATTGCTTCGGCCAAAGCTACTATTTTATCAGATTTTGGGTATTTTTTTCCTTTTTCAATCTCATTTATGTACGACATCGAAAGACCAGACCTCTGTGCCAGCTCTGTGAGCGACATGCTTTTGTCGAGTCGAAGTTGTTTCAATTTCAGTCCAAATACAAGACGGATGTTATCAGTATTAAGGCTCATCAATTAATTTGGAGTTTCTTTGGTTTATCTTAGGGCTGTTGGCAGAAAATGTAGCTTTTATATTTTCAACAATAAAGGTAACAAAAATGTACAAATTTAAAGAATGATTCTTAAAAAAATACAAAAAAGCGTTTATTTCACAACAAACGCTTTCATTTACAGCCATAAAGTTCTATACTATTTCTCCTTTTCGTTCGGCTTGTTTTATATTTCTAAAAGCAGTTTCTCGGTTGAAAACGCCCGTTTTTTCGAGGTCAAACATCACTTCTGCTGCATTATTCAATAAATTTTCAATATCTTGAAGCGATTGATGTAACGAAAGCGTAACCCTAAACCCTGAATGTTTGAGCGAAACACTTGGAAAAGAAGCAATACTCATAATAAAGCCTCGGTCTTGCATCTTTTCACCAAATTGGGCCATCGCTTCAACACTTCCTAAAACAATAAATCCGATTGGGGTGTGTGATATCGGATTAATCATTGGTATTTGCAAATCTCGTACTCGCTGTTTGAAACGTTTTATTCGCTCATTCAGCATTGCTTGACGTTCATAAATTTCAACCGAAAGATGTATATCAGCAATTGCCGATGCGGCGGTAATACCAGCGTGCATAGTTGGTGACGAAAAAATAATGGGTAAGCCCAGTGAATGTACCAAATTTTTGGTTTTCTGATTTGGGAAAACCATCGCCGCACTGGTTGCTCCATAACCTTTATTTAATGAGCAAATAACATACACTTTTTCGTGATAAGGAATATGATGCAAACAAACACCTTTACCGTTTTCTCCCATCCAACTCATTCCATGAGCATCATCGACGTATAGGTTAAATTTGTCATAAGCATTCAATAATACATGGAGGTCAGAAAATGGAGCAACATCTCCGTGCATTGAAAATACACTATCTGTCAGATACCATATTTTATCATAGGTTTCGCTCAAAACCTTGATTCTTTTTTCGAGGTCACTCATTTGATTATGACGTAATACTTCGGTATGAGTTCCTCCACCTTTCAGATACTGAACCGCCATTGTTATTGATTTATGAACAAATTGGTCGGCAATTACAGCATCATTTTGCCCAATTATAAGAGGTAAATATGCAAAATGCCCTTGTGAAACATTATTGACTACCATGGTCGGTAATCCGTAGATATTTTCAAGTTTTTCTTCTAACTCCAGAAAATGGTCAAATGACACATAAGTGCGTGAAACTGATGAAAAAACCCCATAACGCTCAATTCCTTCAATAGCTGCTTGCTTTACTCGTTTATCGTTTTCAAAAGCTAAATAACTATTAGTCAAGAAATTAACCAATTTTTTACCTTTGTAATTAATGATATTATTTGTGTTTTCATCTTTATCGGATTCTAAAAACATGAGTCCCCTATTTTTAGCTTCGGTAAATAAATCACTGACATACTGCAATTCTTTGTGTAGATTTTCCATGGTCTTTTTGGAGTGTTTATTGGTTTTATGCACGATAACCATTAAAAAACTATGCCAAACTTTCAGTACTTTGATATATTTTTAATCAGAACTTATTTGTTTAGCTTCAGCGGTTGCTTTATCATAGCAGATATTAGTAAAATCACTCATTTTAGAATAATCAGGCACATACGAACGATTACAGGAAACTTTCATGCACTTTGGAATGTTTTTATTATAAAAAAACAAAATTTTCAGATGAATTGGAATAAACTTACCGAAGAGAATCAGTTAGAAGAAATCAAACAAGAATCATATAATCAACCAGTTATGATTCTTAAACACAGCACAACCTGCTCAATTAGTGCCACAGCATTATCAAGGTTAGAACGTGCTTGGAAAGATGAAGCAGCTAAGGATTTAAAGCCTTATTATCTTGACTTACTCAAGCTTCGCCCGATTTCAAACAAGATTGCTCAAGAATTTGATGTTGAACACGAATCGCCTCAAATATTAATCATCAAAAACGGCAAATCTGTTTATGATGCGTCGCACTTTGATATTCGTTTTGATGAAATAATTGACAAGATATAAGATTCGAGACATGAGATTCGAGAAATTATATTTGTTGAAAAGCTCATATCTCGAATCTCAACTCTCCTTTTTAAACGACCCATTTAAAATTAAATACTTGCTCAATATCGG
>JBKBSS010000288.1:0-4072 GCA_046291385.1 Emticicia sp.
GGCAGTAAATCAAGAATATTTTTGAGTTGAGGTCTAAAACCGAGATTCAGCATTTCATCAACTTCATCAATAATCAATTTTTTGAGCGATTTTGTCTTGATAAATCCACTTGTGAGCAAATCAATCAATCGACCTGGAGTGGCCACCAAAATATCAGCTCCTTCTTTCAGCTCCAAAATCTGCGATTTGATATTTACGCCACCATAAACACCGACGGTCATGACGTTGATGTAAGTCGTCAGTTTTTGAACCGCTTCCACCACCTGCACTACCAACTCACGAGTCGGCACGATGATAAGAATCTGCGGAGTTTTATCTTTAGAAAACTGATATTGACGCAAACTTGGCAGCAAATAAGCAAAAGTTTTACCAGTACCCGTTTGTGCGATTCCGCACACATCTTTGCCCGACATTACGACCGAAAAAACTTTTTGTTGAATGGTCGTTGGCGTAGTGTAGCCCAATTCTTCGAGGGCATTGAGAAGCTGTTTATTGAGATTTAATTCGTTGAAAGTCATCATATTTTTTGTCGATTGACCATCTAAATGGTCGTTTGTTATCAGATTTGGATAACAAAAATTCCTTATTTATGCTAAAAATAGCCTACAAAGGTAACGCTATTTTGGCACAAATAAGGAATATATTAATGTTTGCCTAAATCTTACTCCATTGCTTTTAAAGCTGCTAAGAGCATATCAATTTGTTCCATCGTGTTTGACGGAAAATTTGAGATTCTGATTTGAGTGTCTTTATTTGGGCCGTAACCGCTCCCGACAATCATATTTTTTTCTTTCAAAGTTTCAATAATTCCCTTTGAAGATTTCTTGGTATCGGCAACAATTACAGTTTTTGAGCGATGCTCTGGATTTTTCACCGAAATATCAAATAAACTACTGGTTTCGATGTATTTATATATTTTTTTGGCTTTTTCGTCGGTTTCTTTTCTGATATTTTCGATGCCCGTTTTATTCATTTCTTCGGCAACTTTTCCGAGTAAATAAATGCCCAAAACATTGGGTGTAGCTGGGGTTTCGTAAGTTTCATAGTTTTTCCACAAAACTGGTAAATTATGGTGAGCTCCAATCGTTACGCCATCGTATTTGGCCAAACGTTTGGCTTTTTCGAGACATTTTTCGTTGGCAATCCAAACACCCAAACCTGCTGGCAAACCAAAGGCTTTTTGCACCGAAAAGAAGGCAGTATCAACCAAATCTAAATCAAGTTCGGGAATCGGTGCGGACGAAACCATGTCAACCGCCATCAAGCGTTTTTGGTTGCTACGTTTAAGTTTATGAATATCAGCTTCACGCATTTGCACGCCCGCACTGGTTTCGTTTTGCGTTACACAGATAAGTTCGGCATATTCTGGCACTTCGATTTCTCCGTAGCTAAAACCTTCGCCAATCGGTTTTTCAAATTTATGAGCATATTTCTGAGCCGAAACCGCATATTTGTAGAATTTATCAGAAAACGAACCATTTACTAAGTGAAAACTTTCGTGTTCGACCAAATTCAATAAAATACGTTCCCAAACTTCAGATGCCGAACCTGTAAAGAAAATACCCGATGCCTCAGGAATATTCATTAATACACGGAGGTTTTCCACACAATGTTGATAAATCTTGCGAAATTGTCCGCTTCGGTGCGAAATTGAACCGATTTGCTCGTCAATTGCTTGACGCATAAAGTCTTCAAACTTAGGATTCAATTCGGCGGGACCGGCAGTGAAATAGATATTTTTCATGAATGGTTTTGTTTCGGAGAATTCAAAAATAAAAAAAGTCGGTGAGATACTCAGCTAACCGACCTTAAATGCTTCAAAAAGTATAATTTTTTCTTAAATATTTCATGCTTTTAGCTATCAGCTTTCTAAAAAAAGACTAATTACTAATGGCTAAATGCTAACGGCCAATCTATTCAGGCAAAAAAGTAAGATAACTCAACTGAGATTCATCAAACATATCGTTCGTAATTTCTTGTAATTGAGGGGCTTCGATATTTTTTATTTCGGTAAAAATACCTTCGAGCGATTCTACTTTTCCGACATCCAAAATACTTTTGGCCATCATCAGCATAAAACTTTGATTGCTTTCTTCGGCCATCGCCAATTGCCCCATTAATTGTTCTTTTACGGTGTGGAGTTGCAATTTTCCGAGCGGTTTTTCTTTCAAAAGTTGCATTTCTTTCAAAATCAAAGCATTGGCTTTATCAAGATTCGATTTATCGGTTGCAAAATAAATTCCCAAAAAACCAGTATCCGTAAATGGCGAATAGGTGGCATCAATGCCATAAACCAAACCATATTTTTCACGCAAAGTCATGTTTAGGCGAGAATTCATGCCTGGCCCGCCAAAAAGATTGACCAACATAAAAAATGGCAAACGTCGCTCATCGAGCATGGCATACGAAGGGCGACCAATGGCACAATGTGCTTGCGTGATTTTCTTCGGAATCGTAATTCGCTGTGGTATATATTCACTCGGTGGGGTACGTTGCAAATCTGATTTTTTTGCAGGAACATCCTTCAAGTATTTCTCAGCAATTTTTATGGCTTTGTTGAAAGTAATATTGCCCACAATCGACATTACGATTTTTTCGGTGTCCATGTTTTCGGCAATAAAATCCTGTAATTCCTTGCGAGTAAAGCCTTTAACGCTTTCTTGCGTTCCCAAAATATTTGCTCCCAGTTGATGATTGGCAAACACAATTTCGTCGAAATCATCTTGCAGAGCATCTTCGGGCGAATCTTGGTACATCGACATTTCTTCCAAAATTACCCCACGTTCTTTCTCAATTTGATTTTCTGGAAAAACCGAATCGAAAGTAATATCGGCCAAAAGTTCTACCGATTTCTCGAAATGGGCATCAAGCACCGATGCGTAAAAACATATTTTTTCTTTGGTCGTGTAAGCGTTTAATTCGCCACCAACCGACTCAAGTCTATTAATAATGTGGTAAGATTTCCGCTTTTTCGTACCTTTGAAGGCCATGTGTTCCCAAAAGTGGGCAAGACCAAGCTGATTAGGTTTTTCGTCACGGCTGCCCATGTCGAGCATGAGTCCGCAATGAACCACCTGCGTGTAAGGTACTTGTCGGTGAGCAATTCGGATGCCGTTGGGCAAAGTATGTATTTGATATTCAGTCATAAATCAGGTTTTTAGCGATTAGCTGTTAGCTTTTAGCTAAAAAAATTACTCAAAATATTTTATAGAAAGTATTTTGGACTAACCGCTAATAGCTAACCGCCAATAGCAAATAGTATAATAATTTACAAATTTAAGCAAAAGATAGTTCAATGCGTATAGGATTTGATGCAAAAAGGGCTTTTAATAATCATACTGGTTTGGGAAATTATAGCAGGTTTGTGATTGAAGCCTTGCTAAAATATGTCCCTCAGCATGAATATTTGGCATATACACCGAAGCCCCCACGAGATGATAATGGACTAAAATTAACTCCAAAACTGCCCACTACACTCATAGGTGGTGGACTTTGGCGAAGCTGGCTAATCAATAACGATTTGAAGAAGGATAATGTTGATATTTTTCACGGTTTAAGCAATGAAATTCCTTTTGGAATCAGAAAATCGGGCGTGAAATCAGTCGTTACGATTCACGATTTGATTTTTTTGCGTTATCCTGAACTTTATCCCGCTATCGACCGATTTTTTTATCAACAAAAATTTCGATATGCTTGTGAGAATGCCGATGCGGTGGTGGCTGTGAGTCAGCAGACCAAAGATGATATTATGGAATTTTATAAAATTCCTTCCGAACGTATTCGAGTTATTTATCAGGATTGTCAGTCTTCATTTTATCAAAAAGTTGATAGTCAGTCGAATTTGACAATTAAAAGCAAATATTCTCTTGACAAACCTTACATTATTTGTGTTTCATCTTTCAGTGAGAGAAAAAATCAAAAGCGTTTGGTAGAAGCCTTTCAGCAACTCGGTTTGAAAGATTATGAACTGGTCTTGGTAGGCGGAAAATCAAAATATGCAGAAGAAATTTTCAATAACTCTCCTTTAGGGCAGTCCGATGGGTCGGTTAGGGGTCTTTTTGGAGTTCCTTCC
>JBKBSS010000289.1:0-4061 GCA_046291385.1 Emticicia sp.
GTAGCGAGGCACATCTGAGCTATTTGAATATTGAAAGTTAATCGTATGCTTAACCTTCTCAGATTGCTGAAACATGAATTTTTGCAAAATATCATATTGCGAGTAGCCACTACCAACTTGTTTGTTATAATCGGAGTTAGTCACTTTCGTATCTTTTCCGTCAATTCGCTCGGCATAGAATAATCTTTTTCCAAAATCAGGAAATTTATTTGTGCGTTTATCGCCTTGAATCAAATCTCCGAAATCGGAGTAAGTGATACTTGTTAATGAGCCGAATTTCTTTCCGCCTAAGTTTACATCTGCGTGAACTGTTTTTTCATTCCAAGCCGAAGAATATCGAGTGTAAGCTGATGCCGAAATTTTATCAAGCGTTGGATTTTTACTTCTGAAACTCATCACACCGCCAAGAGCATCGCTGCCATAAATAACCGAACTTGGACCAAACAAAATCTCGGCTCGGTCGAGCATACTTTGGTCAATTCGCATTACATTTTGCAAATGTCCAGCCCGATAAATGGCATTATTCATTCTGATTCCATCAACCACAACCAAAACTCGGCTTGATTCAAAACCTCTCAAAACTGGACTTCCGCCACCACCTTGACTTTTTTGCACGAAAACATTGCCCGAATTAATTAATAAATCGCCAGTATTCGGTGAATTCTGAAAGGCAATCTGATTTTTTGAAATCAGACTTATCTGATTGGGAAGTGTGCCTCGTTGGGCTTCAAATTTACTCCCCGAAACTACCACTTCGTTGAGCGAAATGTTTTTTTCGGTCGAGTCGATTTGGGCTAATACCCCGAAAGGTAAAAGCATCAATAAATATATGTATTTCATGATTATTTCTTAAAACACAGAAAACTATTACACAAACTTGTGAATAGAGAAAATCAGCACTTCAATGCTGTACAGCAATTTCTATTTCATTGCCGTTTGCTTTAGCTGACGGTCAAGATTAACTCAAAAAATCAAATTGGCTTTGGCCAAAATTTGGCTAAAGCCTAAAGTTGATGTCTTTTTTAGAACCGTCAGCCAAAGCAAACGGCAATGAATTTCAAAAATTGCTATGATAGTATTTGATATGTCTTAAACCAAATCGGGCGGAGGAGAAGCCACCGACAGGAAAATTGTCGAAAGCAATGAAGTAAAAAAGAATTTTATGTGCGAATTTACCTTTAGCTGAAAAACAAATAAAGGCTTTTCGAGAATGTCAAGGGGCGTTTTAAGAAAATTGATGAGTATTTTTTGTGTTTTTTTGATTGGATTATTGGCTACATCTTTTTTGACAAGCGATTCGATAGAACGATTCAATTCGGTCTCTTTTTTATCTTCAAAACACCAAAGAATGATTTGACCATCACGGACTTCTTTCCGCATGACATCGTACATGATGCCGTTTATCTCAAATTCATCTTTATCATTATAATCGTTATTGATTATTCTAACGAGTTGACTATCAGGAAGTTTATGCAGAATACTGTGTTTGATTTCGTGCCGAATGCTTTTTCTTTTGATTTCAAAATAGATAAAACAGCCAATCGAATTTATCAAGAAAATAACAAAAAGCCCCCCAGCCAGAAGCCGATGATATTGATTTTTAAGGGATGGCTTATTTGATTGAGTGAGTTTCAATCGTTTTAGGTTTTATTTTGCTGAGAAGTTAGGCTATTTTTTTAATTTTTTCTCTTTCTTTTCTTTCTTTTTCGGCATTTCGTATTCGAAACCGTTTTGTACTTTCAGATTATAATCAAAAAACTCTAAAGCTCTCTGCAAATTACCACGATTAACAGCTATAAAGTAAGGATGACTACCATCGCCACGACGAATCAGGCGGGCATCCAGTTTGAAAATAGTGCCTTCTGGGTAGTGTGCAACCAACTTTGCGGGACAACTCACCTTTAAATCTCGTGGTACACTTTGGCCATTAATTGTATTCAAACGCATACGTTTTCTGCCCGAATCGAAATAAGATTCGGCAAAAACATCCAAAAAGAAAATCTTGTTCAACTCTGGAACTTCGTCCACTAATGACAACTGCATCAATTTTAATCTTTTGTTGGTCATGGGTATCAACAGTTTAAACCATGAATATTGCAAATCTATGTAAAATTTCAGAAAATAATCAATCCTATCTGTGATTTTTTGAGCAAAAACCGTACCTTTGCACTTTCTTTTCGAGACATAACCAATAACATGGCAGAAGTTAAGATATTTTCTGGTACGTCATCCAATTATTTGGCGAGCCGAGTTGCAGATTATTACGGCAAGGATTTGGGAGGTGTGAGCATCAACCGTTTTGCCGACAGTGAGATTTCAGTGAGTTTTGATGAGTCAGTTCGTGGCTGTGATGTATTCATTGTTCAATCTACCTTTCCACCGAGCGATAATATCATGGAGCTTTTGATGCTCATTGATGCCGCTCGCAGAGCTTCGGCTCACTATGTTTGTGCAGTTATTCCGTATTTTGGATATGCTCGCCAAGACCGCAAAGACAAGCCAAGAGTGGGTATTGCTGCAAAACTGATTGCCAATATGCTTACAGCCGCAGGTGCTGACCGAGTAATGACGATGGATTTACACGCTGGACAGATTCAAGGTTTTTTTGATATTCCAGTTGACCATCTCGAAGGTATTTCAGTATTTGTGCCTTATTTAAAGGCTCAAAATTTAACAAATATTAAATTTGCATCGCCTGACGTTGGTGGAGTTTCTCGTTGTCGCAAATTTGCTTCGTATTTTGATGCCGATATTGTGATTTGTGATAAACATCGCAAAAAAGCCAACGAAATCGCTTCAATGCAGTTGATTGGAGACGTTGAAGGTTCGGATGTTATTTTGGTCGATGACTTGATTGATACTGGTGGAACGATTTGCAAAGCCGCCGAATTGATTTTGGCCAAAGGTGCAAAATCGGTAAGAGCGTTTTGTACGCATCCAGTTTTATCGGGCAAAGCCAACGAAAATATTTCAAATTCGGTTTTGACAGAATTAATCGTTACTGACTCAATTCCTTTGCGTCAAGTAAACGAAAAAATTAAAGTTCTTTCGGTTGCCGAATTATTCGGAAAAGCAATCGGCAGAATTCGTGATAACGGGTCTATTAGCACATTGTTTATAAATAACCAACAAATTTTAGGTCTTTAATGCCTAAAAATTATGTCTTTCCTGAACTCTCAAGGCATAATTAACAACCAAAAAAACTCCGATTTGAGAGTAAGGAGAAAAAACAATATGAAAAAAGCAGAGATTGTAGGGTATAACAGAGCGAATCTCGGTCGTACAGCATCGCAAGAGTTACGTGGTCAAGGAATGGTTCCGTGTGTATTATACGGAGGCAGTGAGCAAGTATCTTTTTATGTTCCACAGTATTTATTCCGTCCGTTGTTGTTTACTCCAGATGTTTATGAAGTAACAATCAACATCGAAGGAAAAGAATATACTGGAATTTTACAAGATTCTCAGTACCACCCAACTACTGATAGCATTATTCACGCCGATTTCTTAGAAATTACGCCTGATAAAGTCATCAAAGTGTTAGTGCCTGTAAAATTACATGGCCCGTCAGAAGGTCAGAAAAAAGGGGGTAAATTGGTTCAGAAAATGCAGAAAATCCGTGTTCAAGGACCAGCTAAAAATATTCCTGATTATATCAATGTTGATATTAAAGATTTAGATTTAGGTAAATCAGTGAAAGTTAGTGCTATTGCAGACATCGAAGGAGTTACAGTATTGGAATCAATGAGCAATCCAGTTGCCTTTATTTCAATTCCTCGTGCATTGCGTGGATAATAATCATTTGATTATACTTATTGCTAATAGAAATGGCGAGCTGAATTTCAGCTCGCCATTTTTTGTGGTAAAAACATAGGAGTTTTTGAAGAGGCCAACAGGATGTTCGCCCCACAGAATCAATCCAAATCAATAGTATCAGTTCGGTCGTTTTCCTGAAAAAACTCAACTTTCCAAGTGTGGTCAGCCAAAAGGAAAACTTTTGCCAAAAATTGGTTGAAAGGAAACTTACGTCCCCATTCGTCGGGTGCTACCATTGAGAGAATATC
>JBKBSS010000290.1:0-4053 GCA_046291385.1 Emticicia sp.
AAAGCGATGATTCTTGAAAAACTACAAAGCCAATTAGTACAGGAAACGATTTTAGCAATTACGGCACAAGAAAAACGCAGTCAATTGCAGAATAAAGAGCTGGTTATCAAGAAATTTTATAAAGTTTTAGAGAAAGCTTTTCACGAAAAAAAGAAACGAATTCCATCAAAAACGCCCAAAGCAGTCGTAGAAAAACGCTTGAAAACGAAAAAAATTGATGGTGAGAAAAAATCTCTTCGTAGCCAAAAGATTGACTTTTAATTTTGATTACAACCTTTAGAGGCGAGAAAACGTCTTTTTAGACATAAGCCCATTGCCGAACCCAAATTTAAGCACACAATGCGAATATTCATTCTTTGTTCAATCATCATTTTTACGCTCAGTTCGTGCGATTGGTTCGGAAAAACGCCCGTAACGCCTACCGAAACAATTCCCGATTTTGAAAGTACGCCCAGAGGTTCACTTTTACCAAGTAATATAGCCAACGAAGCATCGGGGGTTGCTGATAGTAGAAGTATGGCGGGCAATGTTTGGATACACGAAGATGGCGATAACCCTAATGTTTTACATCAGTTTTCGCATTCGGGAGAGTATAAGGGAAATATTCAAATGCCTTTTCCGAACCGTGATTGGGAAGATATGGGCATCGGTACGGGGCCAGAAAATGGCAAAAACTACATTTATTTAGCCGAAATTGGCGATAATAATGCGGCGTATAATAATCAATATTATATTTATCGCTTTGTAGAACCGCAATCGCTTTCTGAGAAAGTTACGAATTTTGATAAAATTACTTTTCAATATTCAGATGGAAGCCGAGATGCAGAATGTATTTTGCTCGACCCAGCCACCAAAGATATTTATATCGTTACTAAGCGAGAATTTAACGTCAGGATTTATCAGTTGCCTTATCCGCAATCAACTACTGGAATTCAAACGGCAAAATTCATACAAGCGATTCCTTTTTTAGCAATCACAAGTGGCGGAATTTCGAGCGATGGCAAAGAAATTGTACTTAGAAATTATGATGCCATTTATTATTGGCACAGAAAAGATGGTGAAAGCATAGCCACTACGCTTTCTCGCAATCGAGATAAACTACTTCCCTACACAAAAGAACCACAAGGCGAAGGTTTTTGCTTCGATAAAAATAATAAAGGCTATTTTACAAAAAGCGAAAAACCAGACGGCACAACTGAGCCAACTTACTTGTATTATTTTGCGAAGAAGTAAAACGAGTTAGCAAATAAAGACATTATTGGCTATTTTTTAGATAGCCAATAATGTCTCAGCCGAAATTCCCATTCCATGATGAATTTTTCTTATCATTTCAAGAGTTAGTGGACGTTTTCTATTTAAAACCTCAGAAACCCTACTTGCACTTCCGAAATATTCTACTAAATCTTTCTTTTTCAATCCATCTTCTTCCATTTTAATTTTAATAGCTTCAATCGGGTCGGGTGCTTCGATATGATAATGTTTTGCTTCGTAATCTTCTACCAAAATAGACACTAATTCCAAAGTTTCTTCTTCGGGGCTACCCTCTACGCAATCAATCAAAGAATCAATAATTGTTAGATATTCTTTGTATTGTTCTTTACTCTTGACTGGCTTCAATACTGATTTTATTTCTATTAATGTTTTCATTTTGAATAAATGAGTTAAATATTTCTAATGTCTTCTATCTTATCGTACTCTTTATGAGTTCCGACAAACCTTATATAAACTATCTGTAATTTGTATCGAAAAACAGCTATCAACCGATATTTATTACGACAAATATTAAAGACAATTCTATTATTACCAACAGTATCGGTTCGAGGATTATCTTCTATCACTTCATTTGGTGATTGATAATTGGCACTTTTCATTTTATCATGCCAAAATTTCAATTCTTGTTCAGCGTCTGGATATTGCTCCCAAAACTCCCTCAAAGTTCCTTTTGTAATTATTCTCATTGGTAAACATACGCTATAAAAATTCCCATATTGGTAAATAACATACAATATTGGTAAATTTTTAATTTAAAAACAAAAAAGGTCAATAAGCTTCTACTCATTGACCTTTTCATTTTTAGCAATAAAATCTTATTTAAAAGCCTTCATTTTACCACTTGATTGCATCTGATTTACTTTTTTCATCATGCTTCTCATTTGGTCGAATTGCTTCAAAAGATTGTTTACTTGCACAATATCAGTTCCGCTACCCGCGGCAATTCTTTTCTTACGACTACCATCAATAATATCTGGTTTTTCACGCTCTTTCGGAGTCATTGATTTGATAATTGCTTCGATTGGCTTAAACGAATCGTTGCTAATATCAATGTCTTTGATTTGTGAACCAACCCCAGGAATCATGCCCATCAAATCTTTGATATTACCCATTTTCTTGATTTGCTCCAATTGCGTCAAGAAATCGGTTAAATCAAACTTATTCTCACGCATTTTTTTGTTCAAGCGGCGAGACTCGTCTTCGTCGAAAGCCTGTTGAGCTCTTTCTACCAAGGAAACCACGTCACCCATGCCCAAGATTCTACTCGCCATACGGTCTGGGTAGAAAATATCAAGGGCATCCATTTTTTCACCAGTCGAGATAAACTTAATTGGTTTATTCACAACGGCTTTGATTGAAAGAGCCGCACCACCACGTGAATCGCCGTCGAGTTTGGTCAATACAACACCATCAAAATCAAGTCTTTCGTTGAAGGTTTTGGCAGTATTTACAGCATCTTGACCCGTCATTGAGTCAACTACAAACAAAATTTCGCTCGGCGTGATGGCTTTTTTGATTTCCTCCACCTCTTTCATCATCACCTCATCGACCGCCAAACGACCCGCCGTATCGACGATAACTACACTTTTGCCATTAGCTTTGGCATAAGCGAGTGCATTTTTGGCGATACTTACAGCATCTTTGTTTTCTGGCTCGGCAAAAACCTCTACGCCGATTTGCTCGCCCAATACTTGCAATTGCGTGATGGCCGCAGGACGGTACACATCACAGGCAACTAACAATACTTGGCGGCCTTGTTTTTTGACATAAGAAGCGAATTTCCCCGAAAAAGTAGTTTTACCCGAACCTTGCAAACCTGCAATCAAAACCACTGCTGGTGAGCCTTTTAGATTGACGCTTTGGGCTTGTCCACCCATCAAATCCATCAACTCTTCTTGAACGATTTTTACGAACAATTGCCCTGGCTCAACGGCAATCATTACCTTTCGGTCGATTGCTTTTTCACGTACACGGTCGGTTACGTCTTTGGCAACTTTATAGTTTACGTCGGCATCCATCAAAGCACGTCTTACTTCCTTGACGGTGGCTGCCACGTTAATATCAGAAATTCTGCCTTGCCCCTTGAGGGTTTTTATGGCTTTATTTAGCTTATCACTTAAATTTTCAAACATTTTTTCAATTAACAATTAACAATCAACAATTATCATAAATAACAATTGCTACATCGGTGAGTTAAAACAAGTTGCAAAGATAGTTTTTTTAGTGCCAAAAATGTAGAACAATTTTTTAAATTGTTCACTTAATACGGAACAATTTAGAAAATTGCCCTACTTATTGGAGCATTTTTTCAAGTGTATTGATATTCCGAACGGTGGTACTGCTTTTGTATTTTGCTTTGGCAGTGATTTTGGCAAAAGGTGTAATAAGGCTTTCGCCTTTTAGTACTTTCCAATAAAGCACGGTATTTCCTTCGGCGATTTCCTCATCTACACTTTCTGCAATAGTTGCCAGCTCTTCAAAAACGGATTCGCCCTCTACAAAAATCACATAAGCATGATTATTCTCATCTTTCTCGAATGGATATTTAGCCACGATTTCTTCCAAAACATCAAAGTCATAAAGTAGCACAAATGCCTGATAATGAAAGGTTTCTGAAAGCCCTTTTTCCAGAATAGCTTTTATCTCCAAAATATTTTTCTCCGATTCAAAAACCACATTTCCTGTTTGTAGATAAGTTATGGCATTTTGAAACCCCATCTCTTGAAAGGCTTTTTTCAAATCAGGCATTTTTATTCGGATATTCCCGACGTTTATTCCTCT
>JBKBSS010000291.1:0-1211 GCA_046291385.1 Emticicia sp.
ATATTCGGCCGTCATGTTTCCGCCACAACCCCAAGCTTCGTTTCCTACGCCCCAAATTTTTACGTTCCAAGGTTGTTTACGACCATTTTGAATACGTAGGTCTGACATCGGGCTTCCCGTTGGTTGATTTACGTAGCTTACCCAATCTGACAAATCTTGCACAGTTCCACTACCGACATTTCCAGCCAAGTAAGGTTCAGCTCCAATTTTTTCGCAAAGGTCAAGAAAATCGTGGGTACCGAAACTGTTATCTTCCGTCACTCCACCCCACCAAACGTTCACCATTTTAGGGCGATTAGCTTTTGGCCCGATACCATCTTTCCATTGGTAAGCATCAGCAAAACATCCACCTGGCCAACGAAGATTTGGCACTTTTAGGTCTCTGAGAGCTGCAATTACGTCGTTTCTTACGCCCGCTGTATTCGGAATTTTGGTGTTGCCTTCGCCAACGTACATTCCCCCATAAATACAACGCCCGAGGTGTTCGGCAAAATGTCCGTAGATATGTTTGTTGATTTTGGTTTTGGCCAAATCCGTATTCAACGTGATTTTGGTTTGGGCTGTGGCGGTTAGGGCAACACAGCCTGCAATGAATGATAAAATTGTTTTTTTCATTGTATATCGAAATTGGTTTTACTTAAATAATAATTGCGAGAACAAATATATATCATGTCGCCAAACTGGCCATGAATGACCGCCTGCATATTCGCTGTATTTATATTTGATGCCCATGTCGTCAAACTTTTTCATCATTATTTGGCAATTGGCGTGAGCAATGTCTTCTTTTCCACCTTGCGAAATCCATAATTCTTTGAGGTTTTCGTTGATGGTGCTTACGTTTTTCTGCATAAATTCGTACTGAGGGTCGGAAAGTTTGGTGTTATTGGCCCACCAACCCGAACTGAATACGCCCAAGTAAGCAAACATATTGGTGTTTTTTATGCCTGCATAAAGTGTTTGTAAACCGCCCATTGAGAGTCCTGCTAATGCTCGGTTTTTGGCATCGGTTTCTACTCTGTAATTGCTTTCTACAAATGGAATTGCCCCGTTTTTGAGTTCATTTTCAAAAGCCTTGAGTTGTTGCTCGCCAAAACCTGCAACGCCGCCGCCATTGCCATAAAAATTGCCATCAAGCATGGCAATAATCATTGGTTTTGCTTTATTTTCGGCGATAAGATTATCCATAATCAAATCGGTTTTTCCTTGTGTAG
>JBKBSS010000291.1:1221-3992 GCA_046291385.1 Emticicia sp.
AACCACGTTGGTCTTCGCCACCGCCGTGCAAAAGATACAAAACTGGGTATTTTTCAGTAGATTTATCATAACCTGCGGGCGTGTACAAATACATTTCTCGCCAAGAATTACTGGCTTTTGAGAAATATTTCTTGATACGAATATCGCCATGCGGAACATCTTCCAGAGCATAAAAACCACCTTCTTTGTACGGAATTTCGATGCCACTTGCTTGGCGACTCATGCCGTAGAAAGTTTCGCTGGCTGGGTCAGCAACAGCAACACCATCAATAATTAATGAATAATAATGAAATCCTCGGCTGATAACTTCGGTCGTTACGTTCCAAAAACCGCTGGTGTCTTTTACCATATCGTATTTTTTGCCTAAATCCACCTGAACTTTCTGTGCATTAGGAGCTTTTACTTTGAAAATAACCCTATTGTCAGGTAAAATCTGGGGGTATTTTCCATTCCGAATATTTGTGGCGGCGGGAGTTCCCAAAACCGAATATTGCTCTAAAGAAGAATTATCGACTGGTGTAAACAAAAACTGTGAGAACATGTACAAACCGTTTTTCCAAACTTTAAAATCATGTCCGCCCGCTTCGAGATAATAAACATGCGGCACGTCATTTTGATACAAGTAATCGTGGGTGCGTTTGCTAAAGCCAATGAGCCCGTCAGCGTCGCCGCATGAAATAAATAACAGTTTCAACTTCTGCTTGGCTGCTTCGATATTTGGTACTAATTCTTGCGGTACTTTGGTATTGGGTGCGGAAGAAAAACCTCCCACCCACGAAAATTTATCCAGATTTCCTAATCCAAAATTGAGCGATTGACCGCCACCCATCGAAAGTCCTGCAATGGCACGATTATCTTTATCGGTAAGTGTAGGATATGTTTTTTCGATAAAAGGAATGAGGTCATTCAAAAGGTCTTTTTCAAAAGTAGCGAAAGCCTCCACTTTATCTTTATCAAAAATATTTCCTACTGAGCGGTCGTCTTTCATAGCACGGCCATTTGGCATAACCACTATCATGGGCTGAATTTTCCCTTCGGCGTAAAGATTATCCAAGATATTTTGTGGATTTGCCCCCTTAAACCACTCCAAATGGTCGCCCCCTATTCCGTGAAGCAAATAAAATACGGGATATTTCTTCTTTTTGTCGAAACCTGGCGGTGTGTAAACTAATGTTTTACGCTTATTGCCAACTGTTTTTGAATCATATAGAACCGTGTCTATTTTCCCTTTAGCAATACCTATTTTTTCTTGTTCATAGCCTTTTGGCATTTCTTTTTCCATTTTTTGTGCGAAACCTACGTTTTCACACAAAAACAGAATAGCAATTATTAAAAGTAGTTTTTTCATATTTTGATATTAAAAAAGGTTAAAAACTGAGCTTATTTTTGTGGCTCAATGATTTGGTAATTACCGCTCAGGTGCATCAAACTGAACAAATACATTAGTCCGTCAAAGTAAGGGTCAAAATAGCCGTCTTCATAAGGTTCAAGTTTGGCGTTCCAGATGGCTTTAACAAAATCTTTGCTGTCTTTTTTGTTATTTATGAGGGCAGTGGTGGCAGCAGTAGAAACCAAGCCAATAGAATGACGAAGTTTTTTGACTGGCCCAGCTTGCAATATAAATTCGGGTTTTGAACCATCGAGATTAAACTGGTCGTCGTAAGTTTCTAAACCTTTTGACCGCAAGAAATTTTGGAATTTTTTGGCATAATCCAATTGCCATTTTTTGTCTTTTCCGTACCAAGTATAGTCCATAGCAATGTTCATCGGCACACGCCACGAATCATATCTGTAACCTGGCGGCATCCATCGAGTTGGGTGAGGAACTCCGCTAAATTCGGTATAGTCAGAATTTAAGGCAGTAACTGGATGACAAGCTCGGTGCAAGAAAGCTCTTGAAGTGTCGGCACAGGCTTTGTAAAATTCTTCGTGACCATCTTTGGCATATTTTGCCCAAATTTCATAAAAAGCAGGAAGATGATAAGATGGGTCTGTCCATTTATAGCCGTCACCTTCTGGCACAAAACTTATTTGCTTTGCATCAGTGTTGATGACATTATAAATATTTCCTGTGCCGTCTCTTTTCCACATATTGTCTAAAATACGGCGGGCTTCTTTGTAGTAATTGATGCCCGTTTCATTTCCCCATTGGTTGGAAGCAAACAACAGGCTGGTTACAAAATAAAGCTCACCATCGGAAGCCGAACCTTGCGAATTTTTCTTTTTGGTAATTGGATTGATACTCCATGCAAAATAAGCTTCTCTTGGCCCGGTTTGGTGCTGAGAATATTTAACCGCCCAACGCCAGATTTTATCAAAAACTTCCTTTTTATTTAGTTGAACAGCCACCATCATTCCGTAAGACATTCCTTCGGAGCGTGCATCTTTGTTTTTTACGTCCGAAACGTAAGCCAAAGAGTCTTCTTCCTCAAAATAAACTTTGGTGGGGCCTTCAAAAACATCATAGTACGCTTTTGCTAATTTCTTGTCAATTTCTGCCTGACTGTACCCCATTTCTTTGAAAACATTGCGGTAGCGAACTTTTTGGGCAAAAGCTGCATTGCAACATAATAGGCTGCAAAAAAATAAGATATATTTGAGGTTTTTCATTGATTCTAAAAATTCATTTTAAAAATAAACTATCCCACAAAATCAATGGAGAGATAGTTTGTTTTGATTATTTTATTTAAAAAGAAGTGGTGCCATTGCGAGCAAACTGCGTCTCCAAGTGAGAAATTCGTGGCCTGTTTTGTCAGAAACATAAGATACGG
>JBKBSS010000292.1:0-3983 GCA_046291385.1 Emticicia sp.
AGTTTTGCGAATCTGCCGATGACATTTTATTTAGATAATCCACCGTTGGCTTCGGTCGAGCAGTTTGCTTATAACATGGGAATAAAAGCTACTGAATTATTGATAAACATTATCGAAAATCCATCGGAAGAAATGCCGTCATATCAAGAAATAGTGATGAATACAAAATTGATAGTTCATTAAAAAATGTTGGGTTCTGAAACCCAACATTCTTTATGTATTCTTGACCTAATATCAACTTTCTACCGCAACTTCTGGGTCTTCTTTAATAACTTTTACTTCGCTATCAAACAATGATATTGGCTCATATTGTTGTTCAGTTACTTCAAAGAAAAGTTTATGAATGTCAAACGCTGGCTCTTCTGATGCAAGCGACGAAACCACTCTTTTATATGTTCCATCTTCTTGTAGCTCGTAGGCATTTACATTGTCTCGAAGATTATAGTCCAGAATGTGCATTACTTGGCGTTTGATGTCTTCGTCAACAATTTCAAATAACGATTCGATACGTTTATCGAAACTTCGTACCATAATATCGGCACTACCGCCGTATAATCTTGGTTGATTACTGTTGTGGAAGTAAAAAATTCGAGCGTGTTCGAGGAAAAGCCCCACTACCGAGCGTACTGTAATATTTTCACTCAAACCTTTTCGACCAGGGCGTAAACAGCAGATGCCTCGCACGATGAGTTTGATTTTCACACCTGCTTGCGAAGCCTTATACAATTCATCAATTACGTGTTGGTCTTCCAACGAATTGAGCTTGATACAAATACCACTTGGCAAACCATTTTGGGCGTTGGTGGCTTCTTTGCGTATCATTTCAATAAGTTTGTTTCGCATATCACGTGGCGATGTGATTAGATTATGATAATCGGCAGGTTGCGAATGCCCCGTAATTACATTGAAAAACTCCGAAATATCTTTCGTATAAGTCGGATTACTCGTCAGAATACCAATATCGGTATAAAGTCTTGCCGTATCTTCGTTATAATTTCCACTGGCTAAGTGGGCATATTGTGTTACTTTATTGCCTTCTTTTCGCACGATTAGCATCAATTTGGTGTGGGTTTTATACCAACCAATACCATAAATTACGAAGCAGCCCGCACGTTGCAAACGGTCAGCTTCACGGATATTGTTTTCTTCATCGAAACGTGCTTTAATTTCAAATAAAACCGAAACGTGCTTGCCATTTTCGGCGGCTTTCAGAAGAGCTTGAGTTACACGAGACTTCTTGGCAAGTCGATAAATTGTTAGTTTTATAGCCAAAACATCGGGGTCTTCGGCCGCTTTTTCGATGAGCTGTAAAACTGGTTCAAAGTTGTTGTAGGGGTGGTGCAACAACAAATCTTTTTCACGAATTATCTCAAAAATATCGGCATTTTTATCTCTCAATCTTGGGTGAGTGATGGGCGGATGCACAGGCTCGATGTCTTCTTGGAATTCAGGATGACGAATGATTTGCCACAGACAAGTATAATCAATCAAGCATTCATCAAAAAAGATATTGTATTTGTCAATTTCGAAACGTTTTTGGAGCATCGTGAGCATCCATTCGTTCGGATTTGGTTCGATTTCCATGTGAACCACTCTGCCCAATCGACGACTTTTGATTTTTTGCTTGATTTCGTCCACAAAATCGGCTTCAATATCATCTGATTCTTCGAGTGTAAAATCTCCGTTTCGTACAATTCGGAAAAGATTGACCGACTGAATTTCGATGTTTCGATAAAGTTTTTTTATCTCATGTCGAACGATTTCTTCGATTGGTAAAAACAAAATTTCTTCGCCACGCTCAATCGGAAAAAATCTCGGTAGATTACTCGGAATTTGCACAAACGAAAGTTTTTTGTTTTCGCTATCATCGGGAAAAAGTGTTGAACGATTGGCATCGGTTACAACTCCGAAAATCAAGGTTTTTGCAATCAAAACTGGGAAAGCGTGCGTATGGTCGAAGAGCATCGGCGTAAGCATCGGATAAACCGTATTATCGAAGTACGCAATGGTTTCTTCTAACTCGTTGGGAGAGAGTTCGTCGATTTTAATAATCTTAAACTTGAATTCCGAAAACAGGGGTTTGAGTTCTTCCTTAAAAATTTGGTCTTGTTCTTGGCAAAACTGCTTCACCGAAAGCATAAGTGCTTTTCGGAAAGGAATTTCACGCAAACCCGAATAATCAATCCGCTCTTTGTTGAAATCAAGGTAGTTATAAAGACTACCCAAACGAACGGTAAAAAATTCGTCAAGATTCGATGCCGTAATGGCCAAAAATTTTAAACGTTCAAAAAGATTTAGCTCTTTCTGACGAGTTTGGTCAAGCACTCGCTCGTTAAATTTCAACCAACTTAAATCTCGACTCAGATAATTTGATTGCTCAATGCTATCGGCATAACGATTGATTTTAGAATCTTCGGCTATGCCTTTTGTCCCGTTGCTTTTGTTGTTGGGTACTAATCCATTTAAAAAAGAAAAAAGGCTACTTTTCGAGCCTTTATCATTAGATGCGTTTTTTGTATTTTCTTCCATTGTTCGACAACAAAATGTGTTGTGCGAAGTAAGTCAAAAATGCTGTAAAATTCAAGGAATTAATAATAATTTAACGTTGGACAGGCGTTAAAATGCCTAATTCTAATGGTATTTTAATGTTGTATCAAAATAATTTCATTCACAAGTTGAGTACGAAGTTTTGCTATCAAACTCAGCAGTTTTATTGATAAACATAGCTTGTATTTTTGTTGGAATTGTAATCTTTGAGATATTATTCGATGAACAAATAAGTTTAAGAATCTCAGAATTATTACATAAATCGAGTGCTGATAAAATATTGTTTGAAATTTCCAGGATACGCAATTTGGTATTTTTACTCAAATCAATAGTTGCCAGTTTATTATTGTTACATTTCAATTCTAAAAGGGCTATATTGTTGATTAAATTAAGCGTTTTAATCTGATTATTTGATAGATTGAGTATTGAGAGCCTTGATGCAGCATCAACTGATACGGTAGCGAGTAAATTATTGCTGGCGTTGAGGGCATATAATTGTTTGCTTGGAATCGTCAAACTTTTCAATTGATTGTTGATGCAGTTAAATGCCGATAAATTCAAATTTTTGCTTAAATCTACGTTCGTAAGTAAATTAGAGGAGCAGTCAAGTGATTCTAAAAAGCTATTTTGGCTTATATCAAGATTATCAATCTGATTCAGCGAACAATCTAAATAAGTAAGTGATTTGAAGCTTTCGATGCCAATTAATGACTTAATTTGTAGCTTTGGTAGGCTCAAAATCGTAACACCTTCGGTATCAGATTTCAGTATTTGCCCGTTGATAGTGTTATCCGAGTCTATTTTTTGTGCAATAAGGGCTTTCTCAAAATTGCTGTCTGGTATAACAACAATATTAGGGTCAATTTCTATCGTGCGTGAACTACAAGCCATCACGAAGCCAAAGGCGACTAAACAAGTGTAAAAATATTTTTTCATTTTCATAATATTTTAATTGCAGCCATTTAACTTGGCTTCAAATGTTGAACCATTACTTGGGCTAACCGTAAACCCAGGAAGAAAGAGAATCGAATTGGCGGCATTTACCTTTACAGTTACCATATTACTGCCAGTAGGATTGATTTTGTTTGTAAGTGTGACTGATTCATTATTGTTATATTGAAAAACACCGTTCGTTATATCGTTGGAAGGTGAAGAAAGATTCAATAAAGTAACACATTTATAAACCGTTAATTTAAGTTTTGCGGTATTTGACACATACTTAGCCGAGTTTTGATATGTATAACTCAGTGAATCTGTACCCAAAAAATTTAATTTAGGTTTAAACCAAATGAGTCCTGTATTATCAATCGAAAAAGTACCATTGGTTGTTGTGACGCTTTTTTGAATTCCTGCGAGGTTTATATCAATATCAAAAGTCAAATCATTGAATGCTACTTTGGGCAAATCATTGGTTTTGATGTTACAAGAAATAGAAT
>JBKBSS010000293.1:0-3972 GCA_046291385.1 Emticicia sp.
ACCTGATTGAGCAAACTCGTAGAAAGTTGATGCGGCGTATCCATGCGATTGTTTGGTTGATTAGAAAGAGCGGTTGACCAAACCATTTCGCCACTGGCAGCATCAAAAAGTTTTACGTCGGTTTCTACGCCATCGTTGAATCTTGTGTTGTTCATCATCACGGGCGAGACAGACATTGTGCGGTCGGTTGGGCGACTGATTTTTATAACTAATTCTCCAAAAATAACTGCATCAACATCTAAAAGCTTTGCCAAATCTGCTTTATTCTGAAATTTTACATCTTCTAAACGAATGCCATTTTCTGCCAAAACTTTGTTGGTTCGAGTAAAATCTTGGAAAGCAATTTCATAACGCCCTTTTTCTACTTGTTTGGCTACTGTCATAAAAAATTCTTTTTGAGCATCAAGGCTTGCTTCACGTTCTTGTTTGCTAATTGGGCGTTTAACTTGAACTGGATTATCTTTTTTCTGTTTAGAATAATCGAGTGGATTTTGAAACTGAACCCCAAAAGGCAAAATTGCTATTTTCTTGTGCGTATTTTTGATTGTCGCAAAATTTTCGGAAACAAAATCTTTTGATGAAGCACAGCCCGACAAAATCAAGGCGATAATTCCGAAGGCAAAAATGCTTTTATTTATGCTGAACGTTTTCATTTTTAAAATTGGTTTTATGGTTGAAAGAAGGCTTCGCTGGGCGACATTCGCTTTGAGCGAAGCCTTCCTTAGTGAGACACTCTCTTTGTTATTAATGAAATTTATGACCCAAAAGTTGTATAGAAAAATAAATAATTGAAGCCAGCCTTTGCAGCGAAAAATTATACATATTGATATGGACGCATTTTTTGCGTCGGTTGAGCAGCGTGATTTTGTAGAATTACGAGGAAAACCTGTTGCCGTCGGTGGAAGTAGCGAGCGTGGCGTAGTGGCAGCGGCGAGTTATGAAGCCCGAAAGTTTGGCGTTCGTTCGGCGATGTCTTCACGGATTGCAAAACAAAAATGCCCAAATTTGATTTTTGTAAAACCTCGTTTTGAAGTTTATAAACAAGTTTCGAGAGAAATTCGTGAGATTTTTCTCGAATATACGCCTTTGGTTGAGCCGCTTTCGCTTGATGAAGCTTATTTGGATGTAACCGAAAACCTGAAAGGGATTTCGACTGCTACCGAAATTGCTCAAGAAATAAAAACCCGAATCAAAGAAAAAACTACCCTTACGGCTTCGGCGGGAGTTTCTGTCAATAAATTTTTGGCAAAAATCGCTTCTGATTACCGCAAACCTGATGGGCTTTTTGTGATAAAACCTTCGCAGGCCGAGGCTTTCGTAGAAACGCTCGAAATCAGTAAATTTCATGGAATCGGCCGAGTGACGGCCGAAAAAATGCACAAAATGGGTGTTTTTACAGGAAAAGATTTACGGACAAAAAGTGTAGAATTTTTGGTAAATAATTTCGGGAAAGTTGGGCGGTATTATTTCGATATTGCTCGTGGAGTTGATAATCGGGCAGTAAACCCCGACAGCATCAGAAAATCGGTGGGAGTTGAGAATACTTTCGACCGAGATTTGACCGAACCCGACGACCTTTATCTCGAATTGGATGATATTATTGAGCAACTTTGGCGAAGAATGCAGCGGACAAATGCTTTTGGTAAAAGTATTACGCTAAAAATAAAATTTGCCGATTTTGAAAGTATTACTCGCAGTCGCACGACGCAAATTGCAGTTTTTGAAAAAGATTTCTTAGCGAAAATTGCCTACGAAATGCTCAATAATTTACTTCCAATGCCCAAAGGAGTTCGATTAATGGGAATTTCGTTTTCAAATCTTGAATTTGCCGATGAAATGATTGGTCGGCAGCTTACGCTGGGATTTTGAGAGTTTTTTTACAAAAAATGCCTCTCACAATTAAGTAAGAGGCATTTTTATATTTTAGAAAAATCCTAATTTAAGATTTTTTACCTTTCTTCACTTCCTCAGTTGCTACAACTGGAATTGCTGCCAATTTAGCTTCTTCGTTTTTCATATCACGTTGCATTGAATCAACAACGATTGGCGTTGCTACGAATAATGATGAATACGTTCCAACGATTACACCAATAAACATCGCAAATACAAAACCACGAATAGTTTCACCACCAAAAATCATCAATACTAATAATACAACCAAAGTAGAGAAACCTGTTACCGCTGTTCTGCTAAGAGTTGCATTCAAGGCATTATTGATAACCGTAGGAATGTCTTCTTTCACGCCACGTTTTTCGGTCAAATATTCACGCACACGGTCAAATACAACGACCGTATCATTCATCGAATAACCCATAATTGTCAGCACCGCACCAACAAATGCTTGGTCAACATCAAGCGAGAATGGCAACCAACCTCTAAAGATTGAGAAAATACCGAGGATAATCGCAACGTCGTGGAACAAGGCAACTAATGCACCATAACCAAACGCCAATCGGCGGAAACGAACGAAGATATAGACGAAAACCAAGATGATTGAGAGTAAAACTGCTTTCACGGCACCGCCAATGGCATCGTTTGCAATCGTTGGTCCAACTTTCGATGAACTTGTAACTACTCCTTTATTGCCGTTTACGTTGGCTAAAGCATTATTTAAGCTGGTTTCAATTTGTTTTTCAACTTCTGGACTTGTGTTTGCGATTTTGTAAGGAGTTGTAATCTTTACTTGGTCGAAACCTCCAAAAGTTTTTACCTCAGTTGCTTGTCCTTCAAAAGTTGCCTTCAAGGCAGCGTCGATTTCTTCAGTATTTACAGTTTTCTCAAATTTGGCTACGTACGTACGACCGCCTAAGAAGTCAACTCCTAAACCAAATCCTTTGAAGAAAATAGAAACGATACCCGCAATGATAATCGCACTTGAAATTGTGTAGTACAATTTACGTTTCGATACGAAATCAAAGTTTGAATCTTTGAATAATTTCTCTGTCCATTTTGTGAAGAAAGAAACCGTTTTTCCTTTGCTGATATAATATTCAAACAATAATCTTGAAACGAAAATCGCCGAGAATAACGAAGTAAAAATACCAATCAAAAGCGTAGTTGCAAAACCAAGAATCAAGCCCGAACCAAAGATAAATAATACAGCACCCGTGATTAAAGTCGTAACGTTTGAGTCAATGATTGATGACATTGCGTTTTGGAAACCATCACGCACCGCAACTGGGAATGTTTTACCCAACAATAATTCTTCTTTGATACGCTCATAAATCAAAACGTTCGCATCGACTGACATACCCACCGATAATACTAAACCTGCAATACCTGGCAATGTAAGTGTTGCACCAAAAGATGCCATTACGCCCAAAAGCAAGAATAAGTTGACGATAAGGGCGATATTTGCAATCAAACCAGCTTTGTTATAATAAATCATTACGAAAGCCAAAACGAATAATACACCAATAATTGATGAAAGAATACCCGCACGAGCAGCTTGCGAACCTACGGTTGCACCTACGATGTCTTCCGAAATAATATTTGTCGGAGCAGGAAGTTTACCAGCTTTCAATACGTTTGCAAGGTCAAGGGCTTCTTCGACCGTGAAGTTACCGCTGATACTTGAGCGTCCACCACCGATTTCACCGTTTACGTTTGGAGCAGAATAAACAAAATTATCGAGGATAATAGCTACTGGGCGACCGATGTTTGCACCTGTCAAAGCTTTCCATTTTCTTGCACCTTCAGCATTCATTTGCATTTCAACGGCTGGCTTGCCTCTTTCGTCAAAATCTTGTGAAGCGTTTGTTACAACATCACCTTCCAAAGGAGCTTTTCCTAAATCTTTCACGAAATACATATCAACGATTTCTTCGTTAACGTTTGTTCCGTTTGCACGAGCTTTCACATCATACAATCCACTTGCATTGGCAGGGAAAAGTGCCTGAACATCTGAGCGACGCATGATTTGGTTTACACGTGAAGTATCTTTTATACGTACCGCAACACCGTAGCCAGTTC
>JBKBSS010000294.1:0-3963 GCA_046291385.1 Emticicia sp.
ATCGCCTACGATTCCTTCCGTTACCCACAAAACTTGCTCTACACCGTAATAATTACGGAGGTATTCTTCAATTTCGGCCTGCGAAAGATGCGGATTTCGGTTTGGATTCAATAAACAAGATTTACTCGTCAAAACCGTACCTTTTCCGTTAAATTCTACCGAACCTCCTTCCATAATTATTCCTGGCACTACGTAAGGCAGATTCAAATAATTGGCGATTCGTACAGGGATTTGGTCATCGTCGTCATACGGTGGATATTTCCCTCCCCAGGCGTTGTAGCCCCATTCAACAATCATTCGTTTTTTGGTTTCGGGATTTATCAAAAACGCTGGGCCGTGGTCTCTGCACCAAGAATCATTATTTGGGTGAATCGGAACTTCGATTTGATTTTTATCTATGTCATATTTCTCAATCAAACTCCAAATAAGTGCTTGATGAGCCTCATCTTTGGCATTGATACATACTTTTTCACTTTCAGCAATAGCCTTAACGAAAGCCATATATGATGGATAAATTCGTTCTAAGCGGTCGCCATAGTCCCAAGAATCAGAACTTTGCGGAAAACTCAACCACGTTGCTCTATGCGTGTGCCATTCGGCAGGAAAGAAAAAACCTTGTTGTTTTGGAGTCATTTTTTTTAATTATCAGTATTAAAGTCTTCAGTTGGCAGCCTTCAGTTGGCAGTCTTCGGTTGGCAGTCTTCAGTTGGCAGCCTTCAATTTACGGCCTTCAATTTGCAATTCTCAGTTTGCGGTGGAGAGTCTTCAAAAAGAAAGTTTTAAGCCATAATTGATGCAAACCGTCTAACGAAGACTGCAAACTGCCCACTGAGGACTGCAAACTGCCCACTGTTTTCACGCAAAGGTAAGGTTAAAATCCTAAATGTTTAAACTGATGAAATCCAAAGTTTAGTATTTTCCGTAAATGAAGCCAAATAACAAGAAAGAAAATTTACGTATTTCAATTTCTGATATTAACCGTTAAAACCTCAAGTTGAGTATTTATTTTTCAGAAAATGCTTGAAAAACAAACATATTTCAGAAAAAAATAGTTACTTAGCTTAAATTAAAAAAAATCGCTTGGCACGTCGAATTAGCATAGCAGAAGAAGAATTAGTGTCTTTATTGAAAAACAAAGACCAGAAGGGCTTTAATATCCTGTATAGTAATTATTCAGGAGCGTTGTTTGGTGTTATCAGTAAGATAATACAGTCAGACGATGATGCCAATGATTTGCTTCAAGATACTTTTTTAAAGATTTGGCGAAACATTGACAATTATGACCCATCGAAGGGAAGTATTTTTACGTGGATGATGAATATTGCAAGAAACTTGAGCATTGACAGGGTTCGCTCGGCCGATTTCCGAGATTCATCACAGAATATTTCAATGGAGCAAAACATTATCTATCAAGTAGATAGCGAACATCAAACCGTGATGGATGTAGATTCGATTGGTTTGAGAAAAGTTGTTGATAATTTGAAACCTGAGTATCGTCAACTCATTGAGTTGGTTTATTATAAAGGTTATACGCAAGCAGAAGTTTCGGAGGAATACGGAATTCCACTCGGAACTGTAAAAACCAGAATAAAAGCTGCTGTTGGTAACTTGAGAGCCATGTTGAGTGGCCTGTGGTTAGTAGTAAATTTCCTATTTTGAGTCGTAATTATAGAAACTAAGTGGACTTTAGAGTGAAAGTAGCACTCATATAAATAAAATAATGAATATTCAAGAATACATAGCATCTGGGGTATTAGAAAGCTACGTGCTTGGTTTGGCTTCCGAAAACGAGGTGGCCGAAGTAGAGCAGTTGGCTATGCAATATCCCGAAATAAAGACAGAACTTCGAGCCATCGAAGGTGCTTTAGAAAGCTATGCTTTTGCCAATGCCCAAACACCTCCAGCACATTTACAAAGCAAAATTTGGGAAAAGATTGCGGCAGAATCGGAGGAAAAGCAGACAAAAGTACTGGACTTTGATAGTGGAAAAGAAATTGATTTGACCGAACAACAAGCTCCCAAATTGACGGGTTTCTACGGGAGCTATTTGAGAGTGGCCGCTTCAGTGGCATTATTGGGTAGTTTATTGGCAAATATTTATTTTGCAACCCAATGGAATGAAACGAAATCGAATCTCTCGTTGGCGGTAAACGAAAACATTAAACTTCAAAAAGACATTAAATCTCAAGAAGGAATGATGCAGTCGAACGAGGTAAATTTGATGATGGACCCGCAGATAAGAATGAGTAAATTAGTCGGACAAAAAGGGGCAGAAAATTCGACAGTGATGCTTGCTTGGGACATTAAAACCAATAAAGTATATGTTGTAAGAGGAAATTT
The DNA here is from genome assembly GCA_046291385.1 of Emticicia sp. Taxonomy (GTDB): domain Bacteria; phylum Bacteroidota; class Bacteroidia; order Cytophagales; family Spirosomataceae; genus Emticicia. The sequence continues at coordinate 2,341 of JBKBSS010000294.1, forward strand.
GCCAACACCACCCGCAGGAATGCAATATCAACTCTGGGCAATCGTAGGGGATAAACCAATAGATGCAGGCGTTTTTGATATTAAGAATAATACACAAGAATTAAAGAAAGTACCTTCAGCGAAAGCATTTGCTGTAACGCTCGAAAAACAAGGCGGTAGCCCAGTTCCGACTTCGGATATTATGGTGATGGGAATTTAAAGTAAAGATTGAAATACAAAAAAACACGAAATAAGCTATTTCGTGTTTTTATTTTATTTGTTAGCTAAGATAATGATATAAGGAGATAATAATTGGGTATTTTTTTGATAAATCCTTGTTATAATTTTCCCAAAAACCCACACTACTTTCTTGAAGATATTCACCCAAATTGGTTGAATATCTTGATTTTCGAGCCAGACCATGAATACTCCATTATAAAAAACTCGCACGTTTTTTAACTCTAAATTTTGGCAGTAAATCTTTAGTTTTTCAATATCCATCGAATCAATATTGTGCTTTGAGTAGTTTTCTGGGTCAAATTTTTTCTGAAACCAACCATTTACACCTCTAAAATTTGGCAGTGAAATAAAAAGTTGTCCATCATCACTCAATAAATCTACATGTTTCTGGATAACTATCTGAGTATCTTCAAAATGTTCAATCAGACCATTAGAAAACACTAAATCATACTTCTTATGGGATTTATATTCAAATAAATTTGCTTCTATAACATTAATATCATGTTTCGATAAAGCATTTTCTTTCAACAAATCATCAATAATCTTCTCATGAATCACATAATCAAGTAAAGTGCATTCTGTTTGAAGATATTTTTTCAAATAAATTGTATAATGCCCAGGAAATCCACCGATTTCAAGGGCAGATTTAGTTGAATTTTTCTTTACTATATCATTCAAAAAATTGGTCAAAATAAAATTTTTAGGTACTTTGAAGACTAAGTTTTTTTTACTTTCCCAATAATTTACCCAAAATTGCCTATCTGTTAATGTCATAATACAAAATATTATTTCCTACTTTATTTCTAAACTTTCACTTTATCGAATACGTCAATGTAGCTTTTTGTACTGGCATTTAATACCTTTATACGTCTGTATAGTGCAAATGTATTCAAGATTTCGTAAGAATAAAAAACTTTGTGCAATGATAAAAATTGGGCATGAAGCCTCGGACGTGAATTATTTCTGACATCAACTACTTTTTCGTGCTTCACATTGTTGGCATTATCATAAAAATGCACCTGACGCATTTCAAATTCATTCTGCTCCGTGATTCTGATTTCTTCGTGCCACGAATGGTCAGCACCAAACAAATATACATTTTTATAATCTTGCAATAAAGCTACATAAAGCGATGCCGTCAGTATATTTTGGCATTGTGGCATTCCTAAATTATGCTCAAAAAACCAATGTCTGAAAGCTGGAAAACCTCTGACTACTGTATAATTGAAACGGCAGATTTGAATATTTGGGCATTCTTGCTCGAGTTTCTTGACGATATACGAATTTCGGCTGCGAGCAGGAACAAAAAGCCTCATCGACCAGTCGGTTTGCTGTAATATCGCATCAAAGGTCTTTTTTATGTCTTTTCGGCCATCGTTTTGTTCGCTAAACATAAAAAAAGCA
>JBKBSS010000295.1:0-3960 GCA_046291385.1 Emticicia sp.
CAGCCACAACAACTCCTAAAGTAGAAACCGTAGTTCCAACTGGCAAAGCTTCTGATAAGTTTTACGAGATTTTGTTTGGAGCAATGGAAACAAATAATCAAGCAGGATTTGATTATTTAGAGTACAAAAAATCATTACAAACGCTCGCCAAAATGCCAATGGACGAAGCTACTCGATACGGTTCGGCGTTTGCAGCGGCACAAGCAATGGGTGTTTCGAGTCAAGCTTTGAATGATTCGGCACAGTTTTATTTGAATGTTTTGAAAGCTGAAGATTCAAAATTTCAAGAATCAGTCAATGCTCAACGCCAAAAGCAAATTGGTAGTAAAGAAAAAGCGATTACAGACCTTGATGCTACGATTAAGGCCAAAGGCGAACAAATTGCTAAACTTACCCAAGAAATTGCTGTTCATCAAGAAGATATGAGTAAAATGAAAGCAGAAATTTCGGAGGCGGTTGTGAAAATAGAAACAACTTTAAGTGATTTTCATGCCACGTACAGCGATTTAATTGGTCAAATCGGACAAGATGTAGAGAACATGAAGAAGTATTTGAAATAATATTAAGGGTTGTAGGGGTTTATCGCATAAACCCTTGTCGTAGAACAAAATAAAAATACCTAAACCAAAAAGAGAATTAAGCCTCTTTCTCTTTTCAATCAAAAACAAAGCTCTCCTTTAGGGGCGGGGGTGGTCTTTTAACAATGGAATTACAAGAATCAAAACCAAAATCATTTTGGAATCGCCCAGAAGGCACAACAGGAATGCTATTTGCCGCAGGTGCGTTATTGGGTGGAGGGTATTTGCTTTATCAGGCATTGCCTTTTCTGATAACTTTGGCCTCAAACACGCTCTATTTGGCAGGTTTACTCATTGTTTTGGCGGCAGTTATCTACATGATTCTCGACCCAAAAATGAGAAACTTGATTTTTTATATTTATAAAAGTATCATGCGTTGGGTTACGGGTATGTTTATTCAACTCGACCCAATCGGAATCTTGAAAACGTATATCGACGAACTTCAAGGGAATTTGGGAAAAATGAATCAGCAAATATCGAAGCTAAAAGGGCAGATGATAAATCTGAAAACCATCATCGAAAATAATAAAAAACAGATTCAAAATGATTTAACTCTGGCAAGCAAAGCCAAAGAAACTGATAAACAAGCCATGATGGTGCTGAAAGCCCGCAAAGCTGGTCGTCTGCAAGAATCGAATATGAAACTCGATGATTTGTACAAAAAAATGGAGATTCTTTACCGAGTTTTGGGTAAAATGTACGAAAATTCAGAAATCATGCTCGAAGATATTAAAGACCAAGTGGTGGTGAAAGAGCAAGAGCGTAAAGCAATTCGTGCGAGCCACTCAGCGATGCGTTCGGCAATGAATATTATGAATGGCGACAAAGACCAACGCCAAATGTTTGATATGGCAATGGAATCAATCACTGATGATGTAAGCCAAAAAGTAGGCGAAATGCAACGTTTCATGGAAGTTTCTTCAAACTTTATGGATTCAATCGACTTACAAAATGGCGTTTTTGAGGAAGAAGGTTTAAATATGTTGGAGAAATGGGAGAAAGAAGGCGTTTCGTTGCTTTTGGGCGATGATAAAAAAGCCTTGATTGCTGGAAGCAGTGTTTCTTCAACCAAACATTCGGGTAATCAATACGATAAATTATTTGAATAAAAATAAGTTTCAGGTTCAACAAAAAAGCTGCAAGATTTCAAGTCTTGCAGCTTTTTTGTTTTCGAAACTGTCGTTTTTTATCGCATTACTTCGATGAATTTTCCATCTTGATATCTGATAATCGGAACAATTTTATTTTCGTTTGCACCGTTGGTGTAATCAAAACCATCCAGCGTGTAGCCTTGCGTGTATTCAATGGCATTTAGGTTGCTACGGAATTGATTTTTCCCATTATTGAGCATTCTTGCGTAGAAAAGTATCATGTCATAACCCCAGCAACTGTAATATGAAGGAGATATATTTTGCTCATTGAAGTATGTACTACGAAAGTTTTTAACCTCATCTTTATCTCGATTGATATAATCTAACTGAATCAATGAAAGTTCTCGGTTAAAAATATTGAGCGAAGAACCCTCAAAATCAAATGCCGACGAAGCGGCAATGATAGGCGAAGTAACTTTCTTTTTATCCAGAGCATTGATGACCTTTCCGCCAAATGACTCTTCACTTCCCGAAATAAATATGTGGCTTGGTCGGCGGCGAGTATCTATATCTTCGGCGTTTGTAAATCTCCTAATTGTTATTATTTCAACCCCTGCTTTGATGGCTTCGTCACGATAAGCATAAGCAAATGTTGAATCTTTTCGGGTATTTCCGTAGTAAATCGCTGCTGTACTACCAATCGTTTGGGTTTTCATGTATTCCAATGCCTTCGCCGACTGTGTTTCAAATGATGGGGCTGCCAAAAAAGTATTTTTGTCGTTGCTTACTAATTGGCGATTATTTGAAAGCGGATGCACTTGCACCACATCATTCGATTTGGCAAAATTATTAGCAATTTTATTGGCTTCTGGGTAAAGCGGCCCAATTAGCAAATCAACTTGTGAAAACTGATTGTCTTCGACCAAAGCTGAAATCAGACTTGCATCACGGTCAATATCAAACGTCAATAAATTAACACTGATTTGCTCGGCTTCAAGTTTGCTTTTTGCCAATTTCATGCCTGCATACAAATCGTATATATATTGGTTTGCTCGGTTAGATTTGCTGGTTTCAAAATCGTTGAGTCTGAAAGGGAGTAAAATCGCAATATTTACTACACTTTTTTGTTCTCTTCTCGGAGTTGTTCTTTTGCTTGTTGCGGTATTTCCGCCTAAGTTAAATTTATTTGTTAGTCGGTCAGAAATTTCTAAATCTTGTTTGCTTACATTTCTGCTTTTCTGAATATTATCAACGAGTAATTGAGCAATGACGGCATTATTCGGAAATTTTTGATTAAGTTGTTTAAGCTGCGTGCGGTCGTTTACTTTACTGAAATGATAGTAAAGCATGTTTTCAATATCCTTTTTCAGCGTTATTCCCGAAATGCGGTTGAGATATTGCATTCCTTCATCGACATAATTATCCGATAAAGCGGCATTTGAATAAAGATAATATGCTTCGTCGATTTTATCCCAATCGGGAAAACGCTCAAAAAGTTGGCGTAAAACTATGCGTGTCTCGAAAAACTTATTTTGCTTGAATGAACATAGTGCATGGTAGAAATGAGCATAAGGAACCATCGAATTCGTGTATTTTCGATTGGTGAGCGGAGTGAGTTCGCTTTGAGCTTCAAAATACTGCTGTCCAGCATACAACTGTACGGCTTTTTTGTATTTTAGGGCATATTCCTTTTCTGAAAAAGTAGCTTGTTGAGCCACTAATACGTGCGTTATCAACAAAAGGATGAAAAGACTATGGCACCTTTTCATAGGTTAGAGATTTAGTTAAGTATTTGGGATGTTTATGAATGTTTGATGATGAATGTTTGATGTAGGATATAATAATACATGAATACAAGTCTATTTTTCGCTTGCACGATATAGAGCTAATTTTTCAATATTACTAAGCATTTATCGCACGGACGACCCCGCATCAACCATTCAACATCAAACATTCACCATCAAAGAAATTATTTTTTCTTTTTCTTTTCGTCGTTTTGTACTTTACGATTCTCCTCTGCCAATTTTACTTGATTTTCCATGAATTGAGCAAACTTGCCTTTTTTAGCTGCTTGCGGATTCGCTTTGAATTTTATCTTATTATCGTCTAAGATTTTGCGAATTTTATCTTCATCAACGAAACGACGTACAATTTGTTGTTGAGCAATCGTAACAATGTTTGAAACCAAATAATAGAAACTTAATGCCGCAGGAAAACTGTTTAGGACAAAAAAGAACACAATCGGGAAAACATAACTCATTTTCTTCATGTCGATTGGCCCTGGTTGGTCT
>JBKBSS010000296.1:0-3958 GCA_046291385.1 Emticicia sp.
TTTTCACTTTCTCCCTTCAAATTTATCTTAATTGAATTTTTAACCAAATTTGCAATTTTGCTATAAAGTAATCGTTCATCAAGCGGTTTGGCTATGTAATCGTTCATGCCAACCGATTTGCATTTGGCCAAATCGACAGTTGTTACATCGGCCGTAAGAGCAATAATTGGCGTCGTTAAGGCCATTTTCTTACGAATATACTCGGTTGCTTCAAAGCCATTCATTTCGGGCATTTGCAAATCCATCAAAATAATATCGTACGATTTTTCTTTCAATTTTTCGATAGCAATTTTGCCATTTGCCGTAATATCGCATTCAAAACCGAAGTCATCGAGCAAGGTTTTCATCAATAATTGATTAAGAGCCATGTCTTCAACCACCAACACCTTTGTATTTTTAATTTCGGTATCAAATTCCATTATTTCGTCAATATCTTCAGCGTCAGCCTTTGTTTTCTTGAAATTCAGCCTAAAGCTGAAAGTTGAGCCTTCATCAACTTTACTTTTCACGTATGTGTGTCCGCCTTGCTGCTCTACTAATTGTTTCACGATGGCCAAGCCAAGCCCAGTTCCTCCGTAAAGTCGAGCCGTTCCGCTGGTAGCTTGCTGAAAATTATCGAAAACATTATCAATTTTGCTTTCTTGAATCCCAATACCCGTATCAGTAACCGAAAACTCAATACTCACCTTTTCGTCATCAAAGTTTATCATCCGAACACTCACCGTAATTGTACCTCGCATGGTAAACTTTACGGCATTGCTCACGAGATTCAGTATAATTTGGTGTAAACGCACGGGGTCGCCGACCAACACATCAGGAATATTTTTATCATATTCGATGAGTAATTTAAGGTTTTTTTCCTGTATTTTTGTTTCAAATAAATGCAACATTGCCGAAATCGACGATGCCATTTTGAAAGGTATTTCTTCAAAAGTCATTTTCCCTGCATCGACTTTGGCCAAATCCAAAATATCGTTGATGAGTACAATCAGGGCATCGCCGCTCATTTTTATAGCAGTCAAATACTCTCTTTGCTTGGCCGAAAGGTCGGTTTTCAACACAACCTTTGTAAACCCAATGATGGCATTCATAGGCGTACGAATTTCGTGACTCATATTTGATAAAAACTGCTGTTTGGCCTTTACGGCATCTTCGGCGATTCGGCGAGTAACTTCAGCTTTACTTTGGGCTTCTTCAGCAATTGCCGTTGCTAATTCGGCAAAATTACGGGCTTCAGTCAGTTCTTTTTCAATTATTTTTTGCTCCGTTATGTCTCGTGCCACTACAACCACACCCAAAACGTTTCCCTGTTCATCCTTATATTCCGAGCCATTAAATAATACATCTGTCAATTTATGGTCACGAATCGTGAGTGGAAAATCTGATACAAACCCTTTGGCAAAAATTTCTTTATAGCCTTCTTTTGCTTTTTCAGGTTCGGTGAAATAATTAAAAAAATCAGTACCAAGTAGTTTTTCTCTCGGAGTGCCTGTAATAATAACCGAAGCATTATTCATATCAGTGATTTTTCCTGCTGGGCTAATCGTAAACAAGGGGTCGAGACTGGCTTCAATCAAAATTCTGGCATAATTAGCAATCTTTAATTCGGCAACATGTTTTTCTTTTTCGATATTTTGAAAAACCAATTCTTCATTAACCACGACTAATTCGGCAACACGTTTTTCTTTTTCGATAATCTGAAAAGCTAATTCTCTGTAAGCAATAACTAATTCTTTGTTGGCGATGATGAGTTCGGCAGAATGTTTCTCTTTTTCATCAATTTGAAAAGCTAACTTTCTATTGGCAATGACTAACTCATCTGATTCATTGGCATTTAACATAACTTTGATGAGATGATGGTTTGATAATTGGTTGTTTTAAGAGCATTAAATGCTGACACATCACATCGGCAAACCTTCATTGAGAATGTATAATTGAGAATAAAAATTGCTGACTATCAGCAAGATACAACATTCTATTTATACAATTAATTGGGTCTTGGCACTTATGAAAACAAAGCTTCCTTATATTTCTTCGATTGGAATTCTTCTTTTTTCTTTTAGTTGCTTGAAGTGGGATGGAGTAAGACCAGTTGCTTTTTTGAACTGACTCGATAAATGTGCAACACTGCTATAATTCATGTTGTTGGCAATTTCAGTAATATTCATTTCGCCATAAACAATCAGTTCTTTGATACGTTCGATTTTATGCGAAATAATATATTGCTCGATAGTAGTACCTTGTACCTCCGAAAATAAATTGGCCAAATAGGTATAATCATAGTCCAGTTTTTTACTAATAAAGTCCGAAAAGTTTGTTTTTGGTAACTCATCGGCATAGTGTACCATTTCGATAATCACATTTTTGATTTTTTCAATCAGCACTGCTTTTTTATCATCAATAAGTTCAAGCCCAGCGTTAAAAAGCAGCATTTGTAATTCTTGCTTCTGCTCTTTCGTAAGTGTCTCCATCACATCTACTACCCCCAAATCAACCACAATAAAATGCAACCCAAGTTTTCGCAGAGCTTCTTTGACAACCATCTTACAACGGGTACTCACCATGTATTTGATGTATAGTTTCATACCGTAAATTTTGGAATTGCTATTTTTGTGGCAGTAATGTCAATCTTCGTATCCACTTTTGATAACCGTAGAAATCATTTTAAATTGTTCGTTTGCATTAAAAATATGCGAAGCGTGGGCCGGAATAATGAGACCTTCGCCTTTAGTAAGCCTAAAAACTTTTGCGTTAACAGTTACTTCGGCCTTTCCGTCAATAATCTGAACGTAATTATCAAAAGGGGAAATTTTCTCGGCCAGCTCCTCACCTGCATCAAACGATGAAGCAGTAATGTTGCCCGTAATCTTTCGAATTATGGTCTTACTAACCACCGAATTGGGCATATACTCAATAATTTCGACGATAATATGTGCTTTTGATTTCTCTAACTCAGTAACTGGCTCCATTCGATTTGTAATTATTTTACGTTTTATGTAAAGGTCAGAATATTAATGTCAGAAAATTTATATAATTATAAATATTTGTTACATAATTCCCACATTGAGTGGGAATTATGGGATTTATGATTTAATTGCAAAATATGGCAGATTATAAAAGCAAAAAGCCTTGAGAAATTCTCAAGGCTTTTTGCTTTTATACTGACTTTATTAATATTCCCACAAATTGTGTTCAAACTCCATCAATTCATACTCTAATTGTTCAGATTTCAACAAACCTTCACGTGGAGATTTGTAAATATCATCTAAGAAATTATCCAAAGCATTTGATTTTTTGATAATTTTTCCGTGAAACAAACGCAATTCAAAAGCATCTGCTAAGTTTTTGTGTGATGCAACGTTGGCTGCATTATACCAAATACATTTAGGATTACTGCGGAAGTAACGCTCCAATTCTTTGTATTTGAATACACAAATCGGACGGTCAAAACCCAAAGTTGTTTGGTCGGCTGGAATAATTAATTTCAACGTAAGAATATCAAAATATTGACGTGAACGTTGTTTATCAAAAATCCAATCTTCTTTCAATTCGAGAGTTGTCAACTGAGTCGGAAAAATCTCTACGCCAGCACCAGGGTCAACTGCTGCCGCAGAAGCAGTAGTTCCAGCAGCAGGTTTTGCACCACCGCTATCTCCACCCCAACCATCGTCACCGCCTGTTGAGAAACCAGCAGCTTTTTCTTCTTCAGATAAACCACCACCTTCGCCTTTCAGCATCAAACGCTCCATAAACTGGTCGAGAGTCAGCTTTGTTGTCAAAGAATCATTATCGTAGGCTTCAATCAAACCAGCTTTAACGGCATCAATTAAATGTCTCGTAATTTCACTTCCTTTCGAGAAAAGCGGTTGATTTTGCTTTTCTTTCAAGTCAATTCTTCGCCACAAAGTTGTTTTATACATAACGTTTTCCTCATGTATAGGGCGAAGCGATAGCGGAT
>JBKBSS010000297.1:0-3955 GCA_046291385.1 Emticicia sp.
AATGGAAATCTCTAAGCTCGAAGAGATTGTGGCAAATGCTCGTATTTTAGATGAATCAACGATTGATACTTCTAAGGTTTCGTTATTATCGAAAGTAAAAATCAAAAACAAGAAAAATGGCGGTACAATGACTTATACATTGGTAGCCGAAGAAGAAGCTGATTTGAAATTGGGTAAAATCTCAATCAATTCTCCATTTGGAAAAGGTTTATTTGGTAAAAAACTGGGCGAAACTGCCGAAATCCAAGCACCAGCGGGAATGGTAGAAGTAGAAATTTTGGAAATTACGAGATAATATCTTATTCAAGAAATATTAAAAAAGGGCATTTGTTTTGTAACAAATGCCCTTTTTGTAGCACAATTTTCTAAATTGTGTTGCGTCATCATCCAAATTTATCGAGTTGCTTCACAACTACACCAAAATCTTTCGGATACGGTGCCTCAGTCGTCAGAATTTCGCCATTCATTAATCTAAATGTAAGCGAATGTGCGTGCAGAGCAACTCTTCTGATGAGCGGAATTTCTTCCGTTCCATTCTTTAAATTAAATTTCTTACTCTTGAGTTGCGAAAGATAAATATCGTTTCCACCGTACATCGGGTCTGAAACAATAGAGGCTTTTAAGCATTGCAGGTGAACCCTAATTTGGTGCATACGCCCCGTAATTGGCATACATTCTACGAGCGTATAATTTCGGTAAGCCTTCAAGGTATTGAAAATTGTTTCGGCAAGTTTGCCTTTCTCTCGGTCGATTCTTACACCTGTGCCGTCACGAAGTTGGGCGATTGGTAAATAAACCGAAACACCCACAAAATCATGCACGCCATTCGTCACAGCGTGGTAGCGTTTGGCTACTTCACGGGCTTCAAATTGCATGGCAAGGCTGCGATAAGCGGCTGGGTTTTTGGCAATTGCCAGTACGCCCGAAGTTTCTTTGTCGAGGCGGTGGCAAAGTTGGGCATCGTCAGAATATTCTTTTGCCAGACGTAAAATGCTCTGGTGCTTATCTTGTGTTCGTTCGTCGAGACTTGATAAATAGGGCGGTTTATTTATCAAAATATAGTCTTCGTTTTCAAAGATGATGATGTCTTTGAAGTCGATTTTCTTGATTGCATTCTTTATTTTTGGTGCTTCTTTTTCGTCGAAAACACTAAAATCGAAATCGTATTCCATTTATTTACTGCTTTTTTGTGCAAAGTTACGCTTAAAACCTGCAAGGTCTGCAAGACCTCACAGGTTTTATTTTGCGGCAACTTGTTCGTTTACAGTAATATTTTCGGTAGAAGAGTCTGAGATTTTGGCGAGTTTGAATTTAAAAGTCGTGCCTTTGTCGATTTTGCTCGTGACCGTAATTTTTGAATGATGGGCATTCAGAATGTGTTTTACAATAGCCAAACCAAGGCCAGTTCCGCCAGTATCACGTGAGCGGCTTTTATCAACTCGGTAGAAACGCTCGAAAATCCGAGAAATATGTTCGGGCTGAATTCCTGGGCCATCATCTTCAACCGAAACGTGAAAGTGTTTTTTATCTTCTTCTATCTCGACAATAATTTTTCCGTTTTCTTTCCCGTATTTAATCGCATTGTCAACGAGATTGGTTAAAACTTGCGTAATTCGTTGTTTATCAGCTTTTACAAGTGCTTTTTCGAGTGTTTTTGGTTTTATTTTTAGGGTTACACCTCTACTTTCAGCCTTGTGTTCGAGTTGCTCGAAGATTTCCTGCGTAATCATTCGGAGGTCGATTTGCTCAAAGTGCATTTTCAAATCACCTTTTTCTACTTGTGAAAGTGTCACTAAATCTCGCACCAGAGCATCAAGTCCGTCGATACTTTTGGCGGCACGATTCAGGAAGCGGTCGAGCGTTTTTGGGTCGTCTTTAGCTCCATCAATGAGCGTATGAATAAAACCTTGAGCGGCAAAAATGGGCGTTTTGAGTTCGTGCGAAACATCGGCCAAAAACTCCCTTCTAAACTGCTCCATTTTTTTCAATTCTTCGATTTCGGTTTGTTTTTTTGCTACATAAGTCGAGATTTCAGTATTGAGTTTTTTGATTGGATTGACACTTTTTAGCAAACTTTTTCTCGAAATATCAAAATCACGAATTTTGAGTTGTTGAATCGTTTTAGAGATTTGCTCAACTTCCCGAAAAACCAAAATATCAATCGTATAAAAAACCAAAAAGAAAGTAGCAAAAAAACACGCCACACCCACTACAAAAAGCATAGCGGTCGTGACATCAGGCACGAAACTTAAAAACGCTACCGAAACGAGCGTAATAAGCACAGCCAGAAAAAGAGCAATGATTCGGGGGCTGAAAGACATTTTGAGTCGATAATTTACTGAATTGTAGGCAAAAGTATTGATAATTAATGATTTATTATCAAAAATTATACTTCGTCAGTAAACATATAACCAACTCCTTTGAGAGTTTTTATGTAGGTTTCGCCTACTTTTTCACGTACTTTGCGGATGTGTACATCAATCGTTCGCTCGACTACATATACATCAATTCCCCAAATTTTCTGCAAAATTTCGTCTCGACTAAATACTTTATTAGGATATTGGGCAAGGAAAGAGAGCAATTCAAACTCTTTTTTTGGTAAAACAATAACGCTTCCGTCGGGTTTTGTGACTGTATAATTTAGGCGATTGATGATTAAACCCGCAATTTCGATAGTATCGCCTGCATCAATTTTCTGTGCTTCACGTCTGAAAAACGCATTGATTCGGCTCATCAAAGCACGTGGCTTGATGGGTTTATTAAGGTAATCGTCAGCTCCCACTTCAAAAGCGGCTACTTCAGAATATTCTTCCGAGCGAGCTGTAAGATAAAGAATATACGTGCTTTTGAGTTCAGGCATTGAGCGAATCATACGCCCAACTTCGATGCCATCAAAGTGAGGCATCATAATATCAAGAATCACTAAATCGGGGAGAAATTCTTTGGCAATTTCGATGGCTTTTTTTCCATCGGGTGCAGAGGCTACTTTATAACCCTCTTTTTCGAGATTGTAAGTCAATAACTCTACAATATCAGCTTCGTCGTCAACTACTAAAACACGGTGAGTAAGACTCATAAGTAGTAATTTTATTTGTTGGTGTTATTTACTGCTGCAAAGGTAAGGTTAAAAAAACGTTAGGTATATTAAGCCAATGTTAAATCTTATTAAAGGGTGCTATTTTGGAGTAAGATTAGGCATTTTTGGGCAATAAAACAAGCGTTTCGGTAGAAATGAAATCGAATGCTTATCTTTGTGGAAAATTATAAAACGAAGAAATGGGATTAGAAATTGAGAGAAAATTTTTGATAAATCATGCAAAATGGGCTGCTGCTGAAAAGCCAAAAAGGGAATTTTATAGGCAAGGCTATATGCTGACTGACCCCAACAAAACCATCAGAGTAAGAGCGACCGACACAAAGGGTTTTCTGACAATTAAGGGTAAATCAGAAGGGGCAACTCGTGCCGAATTTGAGTACGAAATACCCAAAGAAGAAGCCATTCAGCTACTTGATATGTTTGCGGTTTCGGATTTAACAAAGTATCGCTATAAAATAGTTTTTGCCAAAAAATTGTGGGAGGTTGATGTATTTTTGGGCGAAAATGAAGGCCTAATTATAGCCGAAATCGAACTTTCGAGCGAAGATGAAACATTTGATTTACCCGATTGGGCAACGGAAGAAGTAACGGGCGAAAAGAAATATTATAACTCTAATTTATCGACTTTGCCGTTTAAGCAGTGGTAGCTCGTGAATTTTAAAATTATGGCACGAATTTATATTCGTGCCATTCCCTATTTTAATTTTCAATCTTCAAAATCCCAAAAGCCTCTGGTCGGTGAAAACGTGGAACTGCTCCGCTCATGGTCGGATTCCAGCATAGATACGCACAAGTGGCGGGAGTTCCTTCCCAGTCAGGTTTTGCGTGTGATTGAAGTGAAATAATTCTATAAAAATT
>JBKBSS010000029.1:0-16096 GCA_046291385.1 Emticicia sp.
CTTAGCGGAAATTTAGGGGCACTAATGAGGTCATTTTCAACGTAATTTCCTGTAATATTATCGTAGTAATAAGCCTCAATCAGGCCTTTTTCTCCGACACACGTATTGGGTGGTGGGGCAATTCCAACACAATTACAGAAACCGTCTTGCTGGTCGTTGGTTGTGTTTGCATTGCCATCATCACAGGTTGTTCCTCTTGTTGGGCAGGTTTGCTCACAAGTATATTCGTAAATGTAATTAAAGTCAATAATTGACCATGCAACGGTAGTTTGTGAGGCTTTTCTCCATTGTAAACTCACAAAATCGCCGCCAACGCCTTCAAAATTATAGATTTCAAAGTAGTAATACTGTCCACCGACGAGTTGAATATTTTGTGAGGTTTGTCCTGGTTCTTTGTTATAGCCAGTTTCGGTTGAAAACGTAGAAATTTCAGCTCGTTTGGTTTTATTTGCAGGAGAATCGTTGGTACTCAAGAAAAAAATGGACTTGTCATCGCCCGTAATATTGAAAATATAAGTGTCAGTTGCAGGAACTTTAATATATCCTCTGATTACGGATGCAAAATAATCGGTGTAATTGACAGGCGTTTTGAGAAAACCTAAAGTTTGAGAACCATCTGGGCGGCTCGGAAAGTTTTCTAACGCAAATAAATCACTGCTATCTGGGTAGCTCGTAAAACCCGTCCAATAACTCCATTTTACTTGACCAGCCGCACCTACGCAATTTTGAGCAAATGAGCTTTTGCCGATGATAAAAAATATCATCAAACAGTATATGTATTTGAAAAATCTTTTCACGGTTGAAAAATATTTTTTGTGAAAACTATGCTAAGTAATGAAACAGATATAATCGACAATTTTTGAGAGTTGTAAGTAATTGATTATAAGTCAATTAACTTACTGTAAACTTGTCGACCGCATCGGTGGTTCGATATTGACCGTGGACTACTTATGTTGGAAATCAATAAGTTAGACATCCTTCGGGTTTATCTTCGTTGGAGATAGTCGAGCTATTGAAATTCATAAAGCCAACTGGATAATTGTTGGGGCTATACGAATAAAAATTACTCAAATTGGGTAGGGCATAGCATAAATCATACGGACTGACACCGTACCAGAGTGCTAATTCAGCATACATTTCATCGGTAGAAATTGAAGGGATAAAATTTCCTCTGAATGAAATATTTTGGGTATTGCTTGAACCAACATCCATTCTTGGAAAGCTTCCAAAAATTCTACCGCCGTTTACTGCTCCGCCCATTACCATCGTATTGCCGCCCCAAGCATGGTCAGAGCCAAGTCCGTTGGAAGTAATTGTTCGGGCAAAATCTGAAATGGTGAAAGTGGTTACGTTTTCGGCAATTCCAAGTTCGGCGGTTGCATCATAAAATGATTTTAGTGCATTGCTGATATTGGGAAGTCGTGTGTTAAGACCGTTTACGAGATTATCGTGCATATCCCAACCGCCATAGTTTACAAAGAAAATCTGCCTTTTTGCTCCTAAATCGTTTCTTACGCTCATTACTTTTGCAACAGCTTGAAGGTCTCTTTCTACGCTGGTCGTGCCGAAAGTAGTAGTCATACTTGGTACTCTTTTGAGTGCATTCTTGAAAACCTCAAACGATTCAATCGAACTTTTAGCGGTCGAGCTATATGTTTTATGGAGAAGATTGGCGTAAGTTTTTGAAACTAAACTATCAATGGCATTATTGCGGAGGTCGGTCATTATTCCCGCATTGCTCCACCACGAAGGTAATGCCGTGAGGCCAACATTATTTGGGTCGATATTATTACTAATAGAATATTCTGTTACTGTTTTTCCTCGCTGAAAGTTATTTTTTCCACCCAAAGAAATATTCATCGAAATATCTTCCATAGTGTTTGAAGCATGAAGTAAATCGGCAAGGCGACCACCAAAACCAAGTGCATCACGACTTTGTGGAACGGATGTCTGCCATTGCATGATTTGGTCGGAGTGCGAATAAATTCCCAACGGACGTCTTTTTAATCCACTCTGATACTCGGTTTTATTCATAATTGGCTCTATTAAAGTGCCAATATTAGCCATAAAAGAGAGTTTGCCGTTATTGAAAAGATTTTGTACGCCAGTCATACTTGGATGCACGCCAAACGAGCCATAATTACAGGCTTTTCCTCTAAAACCGCTGCATTGCGGATTATTAAGTGGAAGTAAGGAAGTATTTGTCTGAATGGCAATATCTGACCTTACGTTTTTATAGTCAGTAAAACCATTATCGCCCCCAACGGTTGTTCCTGAAGGAATCAGCATATTAAAGGAGTCAATTCCGCCCGAATATAGCACACATACAAGTGCTTTATAATCTTCGGAAGATGACGAACGTAATTTTGAAACACTGCCGCTCATTGCACCATTTACTGCTCCGAGGCTCGTTAAGGTACTCAAAAGCGTGGTCGAACCCATCGCACCACAGCCTACTTGTCTGATAAAATCTCTTCTATTCATGGCTTATTTATTGATTAGATAGTCGGGTGAGGTCATTATTAAATAAATGGATAGTCTTACTCTTCGGTAGGCTTCGGTCGTATTCGGAACGCCGTTTGCATCTTCCGAATACGGCATACCTTTAATGGCTTGACCAATTGTATTTAGACTTTCGGTTGAAAGGCGACCATTTGCCAAAACGAGGTTGTATTTATCCAGAAGCTGAGGAAGTTTATCATTTCGGGTAAGTGCATAATCAGCAACTGTATTAAATTTGGGTTCTTGATTTGGTTTATAAGTTTCACCCGAAAATAAACCATTATAATCAATTGGGTCGTCATTGACTAACCAATCATTGAGGGCATTGAAATAGCCAGTGAGTGTCTGCGAGCTTAATAGCTGAAACTCTGGCCCAACTTTTCCTGCGTCTTTCAATGGGCCATTTGGAATGTAGTCTGGACTATAAAAATTAAAAACCGAAGGCGATGAAAGCGGTCGTTGTGATGTTTGGTCATAAACTCGTGTCATTGAATTTCTGAAAACGCCACCCGTTGCAGTTAAATTTAAGCCTTTAACTAAATTCATGTATCTGACGAAAGGCTCACGGAGTTTTCCGAAAGTTTCAGTATCATCGCCACAGCAATTTCGTGCTTCTGGGTCGAGTAAAATTGCTCGGATAACCGCTTTTAAATCGCCTTTTACTCCGCTGCCGTTATTATTAAAAACACTCGCAACTCGCTGAATAAACGCAGGACTTGGATTTGAAGCAACCAATCTTTGAATTAATCGACGAGAAATAAAAGGCCCAACATTTGGGTGATTGAAAATGATATTGAGTGCATCTTGAATATCAGCTTCACCTTGCATGGCTGTTCGGCTGGCGGTTGGGTCAACGGTTGAGCCGAGAAAAGTTTTTGCTCCACGCTCGTGTCCATCAACAATGCGTGGGTTGGTTTTCCACGTATTTTTCTTGGCATCGCTCGAATCTAATCCAAAAAATTTCATTCGGAGTGTATAACTCCACGTATTTTTCTGATTTGCCCCTAAATAAGTAACATCGCCCCACGAAAGCCCCGTAAATACTTTTGCCAAATTTTCGATGTCATCATTCTCATAAGTCGGAATCGAATTTCCGTTGGCATCTTTCTTTTCGCTACCATCCGTATTCAATTTATACAAACCAATCGTGTAGAGTTGCATGATTTCACGGGCATAATTTTCGTCGGGATAAGTTTGTCTGGCTAAATCGGTTGCATGATTATTTAAAAAAGTCAGATACGAACCCATTGCTGGATGATAAGTGATTTTATCAAGAAGCGTTCTATAATTACCGAAGGCATTATCCATCAAAACATCATAATAACTGGCCAAAGCGTAGGGGTTTCCATCGAAAGCGGAGATTCGAGAAGTAACCAAAATTTCGCTCAATGCAAAAGCAACACGCCAACGAAGTTGGTCGGGAGCGGTCATACATCCCTGAAACCAAGCAGCATCGAATTGCCAATTGCTTACATCTACATTATTTAAGGTATAAGTATTTACTCCATTTTTTATATTGAGCGAATCGACCATTGATTGGTGAAGATTCTGCAGATAAGTTTCGATTCTGAAACTATTTGACATCGCCAGTTGGTCATCGAGCCACTTTTCGATGCCTTGATTGGCCACTTTCTGAATTTCGACATAAGTATTACCGAATGTAGCTTGCGACAGAAACCTTGCTGCTGCATTATAATTGGGAAGAAACCCCGTGCCTGTAAGTGTTCGCTGACCACTAATTGCGGTCGAGCTTGACGTAACATTTACTTTTTGGAGATTTCCTTTGCCTATTGTAGTTGTTTGTTGAGCGTAGCAGAGAGAGAGTCCAAGATAAATGACGAGCAGAATAAAGAGAGTACTTCTTGTTTTCATTGTTTGTTTTTAGCAATACATGGTTGGAAAAGTAAAAGATTATTCAGCAGCAAAAGAGAGGAGATGTATCAAAGGTAAAAAAAAAAGGTTGCCGTACATCATGTATGATTTGAAAATTAGGGCTTCCGCACCAAATTTAGGTATAATCTCATTTGTGTTTAACTTTGCAAGATGAAACTTGCAAAACACTTTAATAAAGTAAATGATTTTCGGCGGGGCCGCCCGTGCGGTAAAAGGCCGTTGTTTACATGACTTGATAGATATTTTAGTACTGATTTTGGTTGGTACACTCAGTGATTGTGATAATTTTGTCGAATCGAGGCTATAGAATAGACAAAATTGATTTCCTGCGAAATGAATTAGGACTAAAATATCTCCATGGTATTCCTTCAGAAGATACCTTGGAAAGAGTAATGAAGCACCTCATACCGAAGGATTTAGAGGAAAGTATGCGAGCGAGCCTATGCTGGCGAAATAAGTAGCCAATTATCAGGAAAACATATTTGTATTGATGGTAAAGAGCATCGAGTCAGACTGCCGATGCGGTGGTTTTACACTTTTTTCGATTTTGGTATTTAACATTCTGCCCCCTTTTTTTGACGGTGTGTGGCTGCCGTCTAATTGAATACATTCTAAAACCAAACTGGCTTTCATTACTTGGTGAGTGCCTGAGAACAGTTTCTCGAAATTCCCATCTAATGACCGTCTATTGTAATGATAGTAGATATTTTACCATGTAACTGACTGATTATCAGGCTTTAATGTTCGCCAAGAACAACCAGATTTAAGCACATATAAAACAGTATTGAACAGGTAATAATAACTAACTTTTAGCCGATTATGACTTAACTTGTGACTCAAATGAGGCAATTCATACTCCTCGAAGTCTGGCTCAGAAATATAGATAGGTAATTTATTTATAAATACTTTATTTTACAGATATACACTATTTCCAACTAAACAAGTCCTACATAAAAATAAATGGAACGAGACAAGCAAGCATGTTTAGAAACGATTGATAATTACGCCCAAATCATCGCTGAATTACCTCAGTTTTTAGATAATGCCGATGATACGATTCACGAAATTGTAAGTAAGATTGATATTTCGTTTTCGGCACTGAGCAATAAAAAACACGGTCGCTGAGATTTGAAATACGAGAAAGTCAGTAAATTGATGCAATTATTTGCCGTTTTGCGTAATACGTATAAATATATTGTACGTTTTATCTTCTCGCTGGTAGGAGGCTAATTCAGGATTAAATGTAATTTGTTTCATTTTTCAAATCCGTGTAAAAAACGTGTTGTGGCGTGGTCTGAATATTCAAACTATATAAAAAAGCCGTTAAATATAAGTTTAACGGCTTTTGATGCTTGTGAGAGATTGCCACGGATTGAATTGTGACCCCATTTGGATTCGAACCAAAGACCTACAGATTAGAAATCTGTTGAGTTACACTGCTCTTCTCTTATTTTGTTTGATTTACCTATATAAATCAAGCAAAAAGTATATGTTTCTTGTCATTTATATACTGTTTACTTAGTATACTTGTTGTTGTTTGAGTATATTTGTATTGCATATTGTATTGCATAAAAAATATATAAATGGCATCAGCAACTGTTAAGTTATTCTTAGATACTCGACAAATGAAAGTCGCAGGTAATGGTATAGTTAAAATATCAGTTACCTTTAAACGAACTCAAAGGCTTTACACAACTGGAGAGAAAACCAATGAAGTATTTTGGGTAAAACTGCAAAGAAATATTGATGAAAACGGTATTTCATCTAAATTAAGAGATAGTAAATTTCTTGAAATTTATGAAAGACTTTATGGTGAATCAAGCGTGTTGCAAAAAGCAAAGTTAATTGCTGAAAATTTGGGTGATAATTTTACATTTGAAGATTTCAAGTATCAACTTGATAGGGAAGGGGATGAAATTATCAAAGATAAAGAGCTAAATACAGCTAATGCAATTAAGGCATTGATAGACAAAGGCTTGTTTATGAAAGAACAAGATAGGGTAGGGAACGCTTTAAATTATGAACTCTCAGCAAAATCGTTGGCAAGATTTGTAAATTCACTAACTGATGATGAAAGGTATAAATTGGGTCTAAATATTATCAAACGCCAAGTTGTACCTCATGTGAGTAATACTGTACTTTTATTTAACCAAATTACTGTTCAGTTTTTGGAAAAATATGAGCAATGGATGTTGAGATGTGGTAAAATTTCTCAAAAGAAAGATGGAATTCCTACGCCCGCCAGTTCAACGACAGTCGGGTTGTATCTTCGACATCTAAGAGCGGTTTTTAATGATGCAATTGAAGATGGTATTGTTGACAGCAAACTTTATCCATTTAGAAAAAAAGGATATGTTATTCCTGAGGGGAAAAATATAAAAAAAGCATTAAAAAAGACTGTTGTTGAACAAATAATGAGTTTTGAGGCAAAGCCAAATTCTATGGAAGAACGTAGCCGAGACCTATGGGTTTTTAGTTATTTATGTAACGGAATGAATATGACGGACATTTGTAATCGACAATGGAAAGATTTTAATTTTGATGAGAACACATTTAAGTTTATTCGGATTAAGACCATTAAAACTAAAAAAGCTAATAATATTGAGATTTCGGGCGTGTTATTTCCGCAATCGCTTGAAATTATAAAAAAGTGGGGAAATCCCAGCAAGAATGCCAATGATTATGTTTTCCCTTTTATAGATGATTCTATGTCTGCATTGAGGAAGAAGGAAGTTATTAGGCAAGTAATAAAAGTTACGAATGCAAATATGAGAAAAATTGCAAAAAAATTAGAAATTACAGGTAATGTACTTACATATTCTGCTCGCCACTCGTTTGCCACTATATTGAAGAAAAGTAATGCTCCATTGTCTTTTATACAAAATGCTTTGGGCCATCGAACTCTTGCAACAACTCAACTTTACACTGATTCTTTTGAAGATGAACAAGTTCATGGGTATTTACAAGCTTTGATTTGAGAAAATTGATTGAGTTTCGAGTTGAAACGTAGTTTAGGATTGCGGGTTTTAGTCTATATCTCGTAATTTTTGATGCATAGTGTGAAAAAATGTGCTTGGGAAAACATAATACAGTCCGCTTCCCGCTGGGTCGCCAGTCCGATGGTACGTTGGCGAAAAAGGCTCTTTGGCAGTTTGCTTTTTCTGCAGGCTGTCAATGTGCCTTTTTGTGCGGGGCGGCTCAGTGATTTTTAAATTTGGAGCAAGTAACTTTTACTTATGTGGGAAAGTGATTTTTGGATTTTCCTCCAAAATCGCTCCCATATAAGTAAATGTTACGTTTTAATTCATTTGTTGAGGTGTAATACTATCTAATGTTCCATTTTTCAGCATTAGACAATATTTTGTTGATGCCTGAAAGTTTATATTGGGTAATTGGATTTAATGATTTTTTTAAGGCCGCAGTTAAAGAACTATCCCCTGACTCCTCTAATAATGCCCCCAATAAAGCTCTCGTTGCGGGCGAATACTTTTGAGCCAGCCGTACCAAAGTGGATTTGTCTTCAATGCTCAGTGTTTGGAGAATAGAAACCATCCGTTTACATACTTGTACTGTATTTGAATCAGGGATTTTTTTGATGTAACGAATCACATCAAGGATTTGTAGCAGTGGGATATTTTCTTTTGTGATATTATTTTTTTGTTTGATAAACGTAATCGTGTAGTATTCCCGATTGAAAGTAGGGCGTGTATCATTTTTTGCAATTTGTATCGTATTGCTTAATTGTGTGGTCAACCCTAATTGATTAAAAATGCTATATCCAGTAAGATAACCTATTGTTTTTCCATCACTTTCTAATAAATCTTTTACTATTTGCTCTTGATTGGGTTGCAGTTTACCGAATACCGTGTTTTCTGGTTTATAAAATTTCCCTTTCGATAATTTGTCTATTTTACCAGTAATAGCCATTCGATTAAGAGCTTTAATGATGGCTTCTTTGTTAGTTAAGTCAGACAAAAAATCGTTGTATGTAAATACATATCCTTTGGGTAGCCTATCAATCTTTGTTTTTATGTATTCAGTTGTCTTCATATAGTTATTTCAGCTTTACAAATGTAGTTAAATGTCCAGTTTATTTACAAATAAACTGGACATTGTTTGTGAATTTTATATGTACACTTGACAAGTGAGAGAAATTACAGATAAATAGGTTAAATTATTATCAAAACCTAATGTAAAGAAAAGACCTATCACATTTAGTCGCTGGTACGTTGCAAAAAAGGCTCTTTGACAGTTTGCTTTTTCTGCAAGCTGGTAGTGTGTCTTTTGTGCGGGTCGGCTCAGTGATTTGTGAATTTGGATAAAAATTACGATTTATGTGTTAAATTTTAGTCTTCGTAAATTCAATATTCAACACAAAACCTCTCCTTTTACGTATCAATTCAACCTAAAGTGATGCGAGTTCAACAGCCAAATTTCTTTCAATATCTTTTTTAAAACTTCTTTCGGAAGCATTTTTTTCGTAACTAAACCTTAATAAATCATCTTGCAATTTGATAATTTTCTCCATCAGAAAAGTATTTTTTTCTACTTGTTCATGGTACTTTTCTTTGTAGCTATCATAAGATAGTTGTTGGATATTCTGAATATCGGAGCGGCCTTGTAGCCAATCCATCGAACAGTTATATGCTTCACAAATTCGTAGGGCTAACTCCCAACTTGGATTTTGTTTGCCATTCTCAATCTGTGAAATCGTAACGGCAACTACATCGAATTTCTTTGCAAAATCTGCTTGTGTCACACCTCCTCTCAATTCTCTAAGGCGGTCTTTTATAGTAATCTTATTTGGATTCATTATAAATATGAGCTAATAATTAAAAATAACTTATCAACTACTTTTCAATGTTACGAAAAGCGTACTATATTTGTTTGTATTTAATATAAAACGTAATATACTTACGCATTATTTATTATGCTGTAATATTATATAAAACTATTTTATAATCAAAGCTTTTCTAAAATTTATTCCATTATGACACAAACAATCGCACAAATTCGTCAAGAAGAAAAAGCTGAGTTAGAAAACCGAAAGGAATTGATTTTTACTTTACTCAAAAAATTCAGTAAACATAGAGGGTGGAAAAAAGCATTTCTTGATAGTAACCCCATGTTCAATAACAGCGTCGGTATAACCATGATTACTAATGCCCACACTGGTAGAGTTGCCGACATACATTTATTGAAAGCCCTTGAAGCATTCAATGAATCTGTTCAAAATGAGCAACCAAGTTGGTATAAAATTACACAATAAACCGCAACTATTTTAGAATGGGAACGACTGTCTTAATTCAAATATCGCTTAATGATTTACAGGATATGCTTCAAAACGCCATCAAGTCTGGGGTCAATGAAGCCCTTCAATCAAAGCAGGTATTGGTGACTCGAACTAAAATCTCTCGGCAGGAGGTAGCTACGATGTTGGATGTCAGTCCCGACTATGTTTATCAATTGACCAGTAACAAAGAGATACCATTTCATAAACCTGGCAAAGCAGTGATTTTTTATAGGGAAGAAATTGAAGAATACATCTCAAAAAAGAAGTAGAAAACACCTTAAACTACCGAAACTATGAAAATCAATTACGGATATTTGTGTCTATGGCTGGTATTTTTACCTATTTTATTGCCGATTATGGTAGTTTGTGGCTTGTTCAACGCTTTTCTTGGAATCGTTGAAATCATCAAGAAGGACATCATCGAAATCTCCATTATACTATGATAAGTACCGATAAAAACATGGATGAGTTTGAGGATATGATATTTAATTTTCGTGCGTACCCTATTCAAAGTGAGTCAGATTTAAAGGCTGCTTTGGCCGATTATAGCTTATCAAAAGACTTAACTAATATTATAATTGAGATGAAATCTGCCATTTTAGAAAATATAATAGATGCTCAACAGCAACAAATGACTCAATTCTCTTTTGATTTTTTGATTCAATCACTGACTAAAAACAATATCAGTTTATTTACCAACATTATTACTTACACGGCAACAAATCAAACAGCAATAGTTTAGAATAGTAACAAAATTATGAAAAAGCATCTGACTCAAAACTGCCACAGTCCTCCCTGAAAATTAAACATATTTTTGGGTTTTAGCATTGATAGCTACAATGTTAAAACGCACCCCGCAAGCTGCCCAAAAAATCAGTGATGGATTTTTATTGCCCAAATTTTGGGCATTTTTTACCGCCCCGATACCATGTTATTCGGTTAGGGATTCTCGACTAAAAAACTTTTTAATAAAAAAGCGTTATTCAAAGGGTTTACCCTTATTCAAAAATTTATTCTAATAACGTTATCACTTTTTTGTTATTCAGAATAACGTTATTCTGATAACGTTAAAAGCGAAAGTATTTTTTTGTAAAGGAAAAAAAAAGAAAATTTCAAGAAAAAATATGAATAAAAATGCTCACTCAAATCAGCAAAAGCCAAGGACTTTCAAGTTTATTGGAGACCGACAAAATGCCACTTATCGTTGCGAAATTTACCTTCGGCCAGAGCATTGTTACAGCAATGTAAATGGCGACGGAGCAGTTATGTTTGATGGGTATTCTAAGCACAGATTCCACGATGAACCGAAAGATAGGGAGCGATGTCTGTCTAATTTTGTGCAGCGAATTGTTGCCAATGGCTATTTAGAAAAGTCTTATTATATCTCATTTTGCACGAATAGAAACATTGGTAAAAGTCAAGATGAATTATTGATTGAGTTTAACCCTTTGCAGAGCGAAAAATTTATTGTTACGCATGGAGCTGTGCAGACGTATTTTATTTTGGGCGATTATTTGAAAAACTTAAAAGAAATTAAGTTGAATACTCCCGAATTTAAGGAGTTAAAACCAATTTACCCCGCTAATAATAGAGCCTCAGAACTTGAACTTTTCAGAATGTATAAAAATCGCTTTGCAACTAAAGAAGACTTGATAGAGCATTGTAAAAACTTAAAAGGGCGGAAATTTCCACAGGGAAGAATTGAGGGTTTTTATTATGCTTATTTGGCAGCGTTCCCTTTTTCTTAGGTCTTAATATTTTCATATAACATAAATATAGTATATATTTGAAAATATTAAAATTTACCGTACAGGTATCTATGAGATAAGTGTACGTAAAATATTGTAAAGATATATTTTCATTATATATAATTAATACATTAAAAAGAAAACTACAATAATTAATCCCAAAGAAAATGATAAAAAACGCTCCTACTCCCTACTTCGATACAAGCTGAAATTTTTGAGATTTTAAATATCAATCATTCTTAATAAACAATTTCAAATTTGAATTAAATGAAAAAGAACATTTACGTTTTACTGTTGATTTCATTGGCAGTAATTCATTCCCAAGCCCAAATCACTTTCAAGCTAAAAAGTGTGGTTGGACAACAAAATCCAAGTTCCAATGGCCTTTTTAGCTATGGAACGCTGAACAATGGCACTTTCCAACTATTCCCCAGTTACGGAGAAGATGGAACGGGTGCTGGTGTTAATATTTCACAAAAAGGATGGACATTTAATTTGGGGCAAGAAAGTTACCCATTTTTGGCATACGAACAATTAAACGCTGCCGAAGTAACTCCCCAACCCTTTCCACCATTTGGGGTTTTCCTTCACCCTGGCGAATCTCCTTCGGTCGTAAGATTATCCATTCCTAATAATGTTCATATTCTTGGCATCACCAATGCTTTGCAACGAGCTACTTTTGGATGTGGAGAGAGTATTGGTTATACCATTAAAACTGATAATTTGACCATATTTCCTCGAACTATCATCGCAACTTCCAATAGCCCAACCACCTACACTGTGCCAGCGACTGATGTGAGTGCAGGTAGTTATATCTATTTTATTGTCGATAAAGGAGATGATGGTAGCACTTATTGTGATGATACTGCACTTGATGTAGAAGTAACTTTACAATACGATAAAATCGTTACACCAATTTTATCGGGAACGTTGAATTGTGGTGCTACCAGTGCCACATTTGATATTGAGTTCCAACAATCAGGCACATTAGAATTGTATAAACTCGAAAATTCAAGCCCAATTGCAACCACCAGTATTTCACAAGTCGGGAATACTTTTAATGGACAAGGGACATTTACGAGTTTAAATTTATCAGCAGGTGGTAGTTATTATGTCATTGCAAAAAATGCAGGACAAACGCAATCTGAACAGAGTGCAGTGATAAATGTAACTCCTTGTTGTAATAATGCCGTTGCACCAAGTATTATGGTAAATAGTCTATCATTATGTCAAGGTGAAATTGGTACGCTCACTGCCACTGGTTGCACAAATGGCACTATTACATGGAGTAACGGAATTGTCGGAACAAGTACAACCGTGAATGCGAGTGGAACATACACAGCAACTTGCAAAGTTGTGGCCACGCCTCCATGTCTTGATGCAACAAGTACCGCATCAGGCGTGGTTACAATCAATCTTTTACCTACAATCACAGTCGGTACAACATTTTGTAGTGCAGATTTATTGACTTATACTATCAATTTTTCAGGAAATGGAGTAATTATAACTTCCGCTGGCACAGTTTCGGGAAATAGTGTAATCAATATTCCAGCGGGCTTGGATGTTACATTGACTGCAACCAATAGTGCAGGTTGTGTTGCAACTAAAACCGTAAATTCACCGACCTGTAATTGCCCTATTATTGATGCACCTGTCAGCGGTGGCAATAAAAGTATTTGTCAAGGGCAAACAATTCCAAGTTTAACTGTGAGTGTTGGAGAAAATACTACGGCAGATTGGTATGATGCCAATCTAATCTTAGTCGCAAGTAACACATTAAGTTACACCCCTACAACGACTCAGTATCCACTGGGGGGTACTTTTTACGTTCAAGCTCGAAATCTACAAAATAGTTGTGTTAGTGCAACTCGAACACCCGTAAGTTTAACTATCAATTCTTTACCGACTTTGAGTGCAGGAATACCCACTTGTTCAGCCGATTTATTGACTTATTCGGTCTCTTTCACAAGTGATGGCGTAGTTACAAGTTCCGCTGGCACAGTATCGAATGGCATTATTTCAAACATTCCAAGGGGTACAAATATAGTCTTGACTGCCACAAGTAGTGCTGGGTGTATTACCACACAAACAGTCAATTCACCCACTTGTACTTGTCCAACTGTCAATCTTCCCATCAGTGCTGGTGATAAAACTATTTGTGCTGGTCAAGCAATTCCGACTTTATCGGTTAGTGTTGGTAGTAATGAAGTAGCGGAATGGTACGATGCTCCCAATGGTGGAAATCTATTAGCAACGGGTTCCAGCTATACACCAAGTTCGGAAGCTGCAAATAATGGTCTTTTTTACGTTCAAGCAAGAAACACTACCAATAACTGCACAAGTAATGCGAGAATTTTGGTCAAATTAATTGTCAATTCAAACGGTACTACTCCGATAATCGTAGCCTCGAAAACCCCTTTGGTTTTAGGCGAAACAAGCACTTTGAGTATTTCAAATTGCAACGGAATTATTTCATGGAATACTGGTGAAAGTACCGTCAGTATTTTGGTAACACCAAAAGCAAGCACCGAATATTCTGCAACTTGTACCGCCAATGGTGGGTGTATTGGTGGAAATGGAAAGATAATTATTGAAGTAAACGCTCCAAGAATTACAGTAAAAGCTTCTCCAAATGTAGTTTGTGTTGGTGGCTCAACAACTTTAAGTATAAGTGGCTGCCCAAGTAATACAGTTTATTGGACTTCTCCAGAATTTGGTCGAAGGGACGAAATTTCCCCAGTTTATAACGGAATAGTACAAGCCGTTTCATTCACTGGTCATTGTGTTACATCGGCGGGCGAAGCCACCGAAACCATCGGAGTAACAATTAGACAGCCGCAGGATTTTCAAATAATTGCCTCAAAAAAAACAGTTATTTTAGGTGAGTCAACAGTTTTAAGTACGACTGGTTGCGATGGTGTGGTCAGTTGGCAAAATGGACAGGCGGAAGGAAATCCAATCACTGTTTGGCCAACTAATAAATACACGGAATACGTGGCGGAATGTTTGAGTCCGAATGCTTGCGGTGGAAAAGGTAAGATAACCATTGAGGTGAAACCTCCCGTGATTCAAGCTACTGGAAAAGATGTTTGTTGGGGTTCTACCGCTACCCTTGGTCAAAGTGGCTGTACTTCATCATTTTATTGGGTTGTTTGGCACAATGATGATTTTATGGATGCCAAACCTATTGAAAACCCTAATTCATACCCAATTACGCAGAAAACTAATTTCCGAGTGATGTGTTCAACCCCAGTTGGTGAAGGTGCTGGAGATGTAACGATAAATCCAATTTCATTGCCCAACAAACCTGACATCGGCAGTGAAAGAACGACTTACTTCTTAGGTGAAACAGTAAGAATTGGTACTGGTGGATGTAATGGTTCTGTTAGATGGTCAACTGGTGAAAATGATGTTAATACTATTGAAGTAAAGCCCAGACGTAGCACAAAATACACCGTTACTTGCGTAGGCGGCTATGGTTGTACCAACTCAAACGAGATAGAAATCACCATGAAAACACCATCACCAACGGTCAAAGACCAAACAATCTGTTATGGCGATACTATAAAATTGGTGAGTGGCTGTATGACTGGCACAGAGGCTCATTGGACAAAAAATTGGATGGACATTCCAAATCGAGTGGAAGTACCCGAAGGATTTCAAGAACGATTGACCGAATCAAATACTTATGCAGTTTCGTGTTATAGTCATGAAACGGGTTGGAGCGAGGCCGTGGCCGTCAAAGTTACTGTCAAAGCAAAAATAAACCTGCCAACAATTACAGCCAAAGGCGTTGAAAAAACTACCCTAATTGTCAAAGGTGAAATGATTGAATTATTGGCAAATGCTTGTAAGCGTACCGAATGGAAAGCAGAAGGTATTTTACTGGCTGATACATTGAATAAGCGGAACGCCGCCCGAATTCAAGTAAAACCCTTACAAACGACTACTTATCATGCTCGATGTTTTGCCGATGGTTGTTATAGCGAATGGAGTCAATTTAAGGTGTATGTAAGACCCAAAATGCCTGTAATTAGTTCAAGTTCAGACACTTTATGTGTCGGTTCTTCTACGACTATTACCGCAAAAAACTGTGAAGATGGCGGGACTTTGGTTTGGTTAGACGACAGAAATTTCAAAGAGCTATCATTTGTAGTTTCGCCCAAATCTGATATTATTTACAAAGCTATCTGTGTGGGATTCGATTCGTTGGTATCAGATACTACCAAAACTTTTATCAAAGTATATCAAACTCCCAAAAAGCCAGTCATTAGTGGAAATTTAATAATTCTTGAAGGTGAGAAAACTACCTTAGCTGCCAGTGGTTGCGATGATAACTTACTTTGGAATACAGGAGAGAAATCACAAAGTATTATGGTTAGACCAGAGAAAAATACCGTTTACTCGGCTACTTGTGGCATTTGGCAATGTATTTCTGATACCGCATCAGTTAAAGTTCGAGTAAGACCCCGCCCGATTGAGATTGAAACGACTAATGGCATTCGTGGTTATTCCATTACCGATACACTTTGCTTGAATAAGCAGTTGACAATATCGACATTGACTCAATGTAATGGCACAATTGTTTGGTCAAACGGTCGAAGTGGCGAAAAAATTGAAGTAATAGGCACAAAGGTTGAAACACAAAAGTACAGTCTGT